>NZ_JABKBZ010000064.1:0-31535 GCF_013166635.1 Lentimicrobium sp. S6
CCTTTAACGCAAAATTAAAGCATTTTAGGTCTGAATTCAGAGGTGTCAGAGATGTCAAATTTTTCCTTTTTCGATTGACAAATATTTTTGCGTAAAAATCAATTCCCCCAGAATTTCAACTTGACCCCTACCAATCTTATAGACCAACAGTATGTCAAATCTATCATTCAAGGCATCATATTTTTAAAACACTAACTTCTCCCTCTTTCAAGCCTAAGTATTTCCCTGACAATTTCCGAGATATCCCTATACCATAAGTCCAATTCCCCCATGTTTAATTTTCTAGTTCTATTTAGAACAGAATTTACTCATACCTACATAAAACACTATTATTCTTGCATTTAAGGACATGATTTTATTTAGAATAGTTATAAATTCTCGATTCCCCTTTCTGGTCTTTTGTTCATACAACCCTTTTAATATCTTTATCAAAAATCAATTGAGTTTCAACACATATAAATACTTTTTTTCGCTATGAGAATATCACGAATAAGAGCAGAACAAGAAAATGGTCTAGCACAAGCCGAAGAGCTTTTCAGACTCGACCCGCTCATCAAAAAATATAAAGGCAAAAAAGGTTCCATGATTCCTCTGTTACAAGGAGCCCAAGAAATGTTTGGCTATCTACCTAGAAAAGCATTTTTGAAAATTGCATCCGAAACTGGATTAGAATTATCTGACATGTATGGTGTGGCTACTTTCTATGCCCAATTCCGATTGGCACCTGTAGGTAAGCATATTGTAAAAGTATGTCACGGTACTGCTTGCCACGTACAAAATGCTAAAGCCTTAACCTCTGCTTTACAAGACACATTAGGAGTTAACGATGGCGAAACCACCGAAGACAATATGTTTACCCTAGAATCGGTAGCATGTTTAGGATGTTGCTCTTTAGCCCCTGTAATGATGATAGGCGACGAAACCTATGGTAATTTAGATGGGAAAGCGGCTTCTAAAGTGATTAGAGAAATTAAGTTGAACGAGAAAAACGCCTCATAATATGGAAAAGACACAAGTTATAGTAGGATTAGGTAGCTGTGGTATTGCTGCAGGTGCCAATAAAACTTACGATGCTATTCAAAATATCATGGAAATTGATAAATTGGATATCGATTTAAAAAAGACCTCCTGTGTAGGTATGTGTTTTCGTGAGCCTCTAGTAGAGGTGATTGACGATACTGGATACTTCCTTTATGGTGGCATTGATGCAGCCAAAGCTTTAGAGATTGTAGAAAGACATGTTCAGAATCATGAACCTGTAAAAGATTATATAGTAAAGAGCGATTTGTTCCCAACTCCAGATGATAGCTATTTCCAAGGACAAGTAAAAATAGCCCTTAGAAATTGTGGTTTCATCGACCCAGAAAAAATAGAAGAAGCTGAAGCTAAAGACGCTTATAAAGCTTTACAAAAAATAGCCGATGAAGGCATCACTCGCGAAGCCGTTATCCAGACGGTATTAGATTCTGGTATTCGTGGTCGTGGTGGAGGAGGTTTCCCAACTGGAATGAAGTGGAAATTTGCTTATAACAGCCCAGGCAACGAAAAATATATCATCTGTAATGCCGATGAAGGTGACCCAGGTGCATTCATGGACCGTAGCTTATTAGAAGGCGATCCTCATGCCGTATTAGAAGGTATGGCCATTGGTGGTTATGCCATTGGTGCCAGCCAAGGTGTGATTTATTGTCGTGCGGAATATCCACTAGCTATCGTAAGATTAAACATTGCCATTGAGCAAGCTCGCGCCAAAGGATATATCGGCGAGAATGCTTGCGGTATTCAAGGATTCAACTTCGACCTTTATGTAAAAGAAGGAGCTGGAGCTTTTGTTTGTGGTGAAGAAACTGCATTGATTGCTTCTGTGGAAGGCGAAAGAGGAATGCCTCGTCGTCGTCCTCCGTTCCCTGCTGTTAGCGGATTATGGAAAAAGCCTACCAACATTAATAACGTAGAAACTTTTGCCAATGTTCCTTATATCATATTGAATGGCCCAGATGCTTATAATCAATATGGAACCGAGAAAAGCAAAGGAACTAAGGTTTTTGCTTTAACAGGAAAGATTAAAAAAGGTGGTTTAGTAGAAGTTCCTATGGGAATGACCATCGAAGACATTATATTTAAATTGGGTGGCGGTATTCAAGACGACAAGCAGTTTAAAGCAGTACAGTTGGGTGGACCTTCTGGAGGATGTATTCCAGCTCACTTAATTCATACACCGGTAGATTACGACTCTGTAAATGCAACTGGAGCCATTATGGGTTCTGGTGGTATGGTGGTGATGGACGAGACCACTTGTATGGTGGACTTGGCGCGTTTCTTCCTCGATTTTACTCAAAAAGAAAGCTGCGGAAAATGTACTTTCTGTCGTATGGGAACCAAGCGTATGCTTGAGATTTTAACTCGTATTACTGAAGGCCATGGCGAAGAGGGTGATATTGAAAAACTAGAAGAATTATCTGTTCAAATCAAGAATAATTCTCTTTGTGGTTTAGGACAAACTGCTCCAAACCCAGTTTTAACTACTATCAAATATTTCCGCGATGAGTATGAAGCTCATATCCGCGATAAGAAATGTCCGGCTAAGAGCTGTGTTCAATTGCTCACTTACGAAGTGATTGCAGATAAGTGTACAGGATGTACCGTTTGTGCGATTAAGTGTCCTGTAGATGCTATTGATGGAGCTAGAAAAGAAGTTCATTTTGTCCGCCAAGACGACTGTATCAAGTGTGGAGAATGTTATTCTAGATGTAAATTCGAGGCTATCAAGCTTTCTTAATCACCGCAAAAAATGAAAAAAATGGAAAAGACATTAAATATAGAACTCAACGGAAAAATCGTTAAAGCCTATCCGGGAGAAAGCATCCTTCAGCTGTCTAAAAGAGAAGGTTTCGAAATCCCAACTTTATGTAACGACCCACGTTTAGAGCCATTCAGCTCTTGCTATGTTTGCGTGGTGGAAGTAGAAGGCATGAGAGGACATCAGCCCAGCTGCTCTACCAAAGTTACCGAAGGAATGAAAATTATAACTGATAGTAATGGAATTAAAGTAGCTCGTAAAACTGCTTTAGACCTCATCATGAGTAATCACTATGCCGATTGTAAAGCACCGTGTACCGAAACTTGTCCTGCAGGTGTTGATGTGCAAGGATATATTTCCTTAATAGAAAAAGGAAGATATAGCGATGCAGTGGCATTGATAAAAGAAACCAATCCACTTCCAGCTATTTGTGGTCGTGTTTGTGTTCGCCCTTGTGAGGTTGCTTGTCGTCGTAATTTATTGGACGAAGGAAATGCCGTTGGTATCGATTATATGAAGCGTTTTGCTTCTGATTATGACTTACAATCAAAAGATAAATATATCCCTGAAATTGCTCCTTCTACAGGAAAAAGAGTAGCAGTTATTGGTGCAGGCCCTGGTGGTTTGTCAGCAGCTCATTTCCTACAAATTAAAGGACACCAAGTTGATATTTACGAAGCCGCTCCAAAATCTGGAGGATGGCTACGTTATGGTATTCCTGAGTATCGTTTACCCAATGATATCTTAGATGCTGAAGTAAAAAACATCACTGATTTAGGAACCACCATTCACTATAATCAGAACTTAGGAGAAAATTTAAGCTATCAAGAGCTTAAAATGAAATATGATACTACTATCCTCACCATTGGTTCTCAAAAAGGAACTTTAATTGGTTGCGAAGGTGACGATGCTCAAAATGTATTCTCTGGAATCGACTTCCTCAAGCAAATGGAAGTAACGGGACAGAAAATGGATTTCTCAGGTAAAACGGTAGCTGTTGTTGGTGGTGGTAATACTGCCATGGACTGTTGTAGAACTGCCATGCGTTGTGGTGCTGAGAAAGTATACGTTATTTATCGTCGTACTGAAAAAGAAATGCCTGCTAACCCCATCGAAATTCACGAATCTAAGTTAGAGGGAATTGAGTATTTATTCCTCAATAACCCAACAAAGGTGAATAAAGATGAGAATGGCGTTTTGAAATCAGTGAACGTGATTAAAATGGAATTGGGCGAACCAGATGCTTCTGGCCGTAGAAGACCTGTTCCAATTGAAGGTAGCGAATACGAATTGGATGTGGATTATATCTTAGCTGCTATTGGTCAAAAGACCAGAGTTAACTTTATCGACGATATCAATAAACACGCTGGCGAAGGTGAATTAAAAATCAATCGTTGGGGTGATTTAGATGCGGCTAGAGCAACTTTACAAACTGGTATCCCTAATGTATTTGCAGCTGGTGATGGCGTTTCTGGTCCTGCTACCATTATTGAAGCCATAGCTCAAGCTCAAATCGCTTCTCGTTCTGCTCATCAATATATGATGGGAGAAGAGTTTTCTGCTCCAGAAAAAGAATTCTTAAGCAAGCGTGATAATTTCAAGCCTCAAGTTGCTGAAGATTACGTGGGTCGTTACGACAAGCAAATTCGTGAAGAAATGCCTGTTCTAGAAACTGACGATCGTTTCAACTTTAAAGAAGTAGAATTAGGATATACTGACGAGCAAGTTTGTAATCACGAAGCCAACCGTTGTATGGAATGTGGTTGTGTGGAGTATTACGATTGTGACTTGAAAAAGTATGCTACAGAATACGATGCCGAACAAGAAAAATATGCTGGCGAATATCACGAATATCAAGTTGATTTCCGTCATCCATTTATCGAGATAGACAATAACAAGTGTATCCTTTGTGCACGTTGTGTGAGGATTTGTAAAGAAGTAGTGGGTGCCAATGCTCTTGGTTTAGTGAACCGTGGTTTCGATACCATAGTAGCTCCAAGCATGGGCGAAAGCTTAACAGATACCAATTGCGAAAGCTGTGGCCTTTGTATCTCTACTTGTCCTACTGCTGCTATTAGCGAAAACTTCTTCTTTAAGCCTGGTCCATTGGTAGAAGAAAAAGCAGAAGTGATTTGTAATCTTTGCTCTGTGGGTTGTACCTTAAACATCAACCATCACAATGAGTTCACCATGAAGGTAACAGGTGGCGAAGGACAGATTAATGAGGATGGTAATTTATGTCAATTGGCAAAGTTTGGATATCGCTATATGAACGATGTAAATAGAATCACCAAACCACAAATGAAGCAAGCCGATGGTAGTTTCAAAGAAATTAGTTTCGAAGAAGCTTATGACATCATCAAAGGTAGAATTGAATCCGTTGAGGCCGACGAGAATGTATTTATGGCAGGTAGCCGCTTGAGTAACGAGGAAATTTACTTGGTACAAAAGATAGCTCGTGCTGCTGCTAAAACTAATAATGTGGGTAGTTTCAGTTATTTGAACAGGGGTGGATTCTATGGTCAATCAGCAAATGACAATGTACCTTTCAATCAAATTAAAGACAGCAATAAAGTATATTTAATCGGTAACGAAATCTTTGAGAAGAATCCTGTGGTTGGATATAAAATCCAGAATGCCTTCTATAAGAATGAAATAGATGTAGCCGTATTAAATCCTAAATGTTGCCAGAAATTAGCTCATAAATATGCCAGCTTAGGCGAGGTAGACAGCTATTATTATTTCTTTAAAGCCGCTAACCATTACCTATTGAGCAATGGTTTAGAAAATGCTATGTTTATTGAAGGCAGAACCGAAGGTTTCGAGGATTATAAGAAAGCCGTTTTAGCTGAAGATTATAAGCAATTGATTGAAAAGTCTGGTATTAAATGCGTTGGCGATTTAGAAGCCTTTGTAAAAGAATATCTTCACGAGATGAACAATATTATTGTTTATTCAGAAGCTGATTTAACAGCAGAAGCAGCTCGCGAGGTTTATAACCTGGCTTTGATTAGCGGTAAATTAGGTAAGACAGCCAGCGGAGTTATTTCTCTGAAAGAGAAGAACAACTCTCAAGGAATATTCGACATGGGCGCTCGTGCCTGCTTAATCACTGGTGGAGTTGATGCCAGGTCACAAGAAGCACAAGACAAAGTTAAAGCCGTTTGGGGTATTGACTTACCAACAGAGGTAAATCAGTTGAGAGAGTTGATAAAAGGTGGCAAAATTAAGAATGGATTTATCTTTGGAGAAGATCCAGTTGGAACTACCAAGCACGACATTAGCCAAGGTTCTTGCATGGATAAGATGGAATTCAAAGTAGTTCAGGATTATTTCATGACAGAAACTGCCAAGCGTGCTGATATTATTCTTCCGGCTTCTTTCCCTGTGGAAACTGGCGGTAGCTTTACCAACACTCAGAAGTATATTCAAACTTTCGAAGCCTCCTTTGCTCCAAAAGTAGAGAAGACCAATCCCGTCCAGCTCATCGAACTTTTAGCCAAAATGGGTCATAATGGATTAGCTGATTTAACAGATGTAAACGCGGAAATGATTAAGTTCCTTCCTCCAAATAAATCTGAAGAGAAGCACCAATTGGTTTATACCAACGACGAAGGTAATGAAAGCCCATTCACCAATAGCGCAGATCACATTATGAAGCGTTTTGCTGATGAGTTTAAAGCTGCTTTTGAATAATAGCAATTGTTTAAAATTGAATCTCTAAATCAATTTATATATTTCCCCTGGTCATTTTTGGCTGGGGGATTTTTTTTGGTTAAATGTTAAAACTAGAACTTTTCAACAGTTTAGTTATTCCTTATTATCGTATATTAATTTGTGGTAATTTTACCAAACTTATGTATAAAAAAGTTAATAGTAAGCCATTAATAAACTATTAAATATGAATAAATCTTTTGTAGCGTTTTTTGACATTTTGGTTTTAAAGATTTAGTGAGTAGAAATTCACATGAAGATTTACTTGAAATTTATGATTTTGCATTGTATGACACTATAGAAACGGTGTTGCCAATGTTGAAATTAATCTATGGAATCATGCCAACATTAGGTACGAAAGAAATTGATACTCTAGAAATATATATTATTTCTGACAGTGTAATTATAATTCAAAAAGACACATCTATGAAAGGCTTTCTATATTTATTAGCTATAAGTAGAATTTTATTGAGTTCTTCAATAGGCGGTGGAATTCCTTTACGGGGTGGGATTTCTGTGGATGAAGTTTCAGTTTTAAAAAATGAATATGGAACGACAATTTTAGGAAAAGGTTTAACTAAAGCTTACGAAATTGAAAACACACAATCTTGGGCAGGGGCAATTGTAAGTCATGAATGTTTTGAATTTTTGAAAGAACCCGAGGCTAAAGGCTTAGCTAATCGACTATGTAATGTTAATAATGATATTTTAATTCGAAAATTTGATGTTCCTTTTAGAAATGGAACTAAGGAAAATAAATATGTTATTGAATGGACAAATTATGATTTAATCAAAAGCGAACAAGATGTAATTAGCTCTTTCTCTAAACATAATAAAAACTGTGAATCAGAAAGAGTACAAACAATTATTAAAAATACGGTCGGATTTTATCGATGGATACAGAACAGGAGCTAAAATAAGTACATATACAATTTGGGTTTCAGTTGTAAATCTAAAAATCTGAATATATTAAAAGAAAAGAATTAGCACATTTACTTTAGGGAAAGGACTCTTTGTTATAGCTTTTTTATTAAATAAGCAGACTCAAACAATATCGTGATTTATGAAATGAGATAATAAAAAAAATGGAATTCGAGAAATGGAATTTCGTATATGAATATCATTTTATAATAGTAAATAATAAAGGATGCTCACAAGATTTTTTTAATTTACATCTAGGTTAATTTACGAAATCCTCACTTTCAAAAGAAATTAAGGAATATGAATACAAATCTAATATTTAAAGAACTAAGTCATAACAGCGTTATTGAACCTGAAGTTTTATCATTTTTGCTTAAGAATGATTTAATAGTTGATGGAGCTTCTGGAGGAATAGTTTTAGGCGATTCTCATGACGAAGGAGGAATATTTGTAATTCATTTGACTGAAGAAGGAGAATGTAAATTAACTTATGAATTAGAAGGATTTGAATTCTTGATGAATCCATTTGGTACTGAGGAGTATTTGAGGGAATTACTCAATATTAACAAGGAATCCAAAAACAAATTGATCGAATTTGAAAACTATGAAATACCTAATGAAGTGGCTGTAGTAGATGCTCGAACAAAAAATATCAACGGGGTTGATTATAAAAAGGTATTAATATTGAGCAAAAACCCTCAAATGGTCCTAAATAAGCATTCAACACTCAAGTATTTGAAGAGGTTGAATGAAATAAATTATAATAGTTGGCCAAAAAATGAAACCCTCAATACTAATCAAAACATATAAATGAAAAGAATAATTCCAATTATAATCTTGCTGACTATATTCGGAGTAAAAGCTTAACACAAATAGAATATTCCGGGAAAATTGAAACTGGCTATTTAGGATTTCAATATACCATGGTTCAAGTGGAAGCGGGTCCGAATTGGAAAGGATACAATCTTAATAAAGAACAAAATGGAATAGATCTTAATCTCATCAATGGAATCCAATTTAAAAACAAATTATTCGCAGGTATTGGCCTTGGGTATGTAAACTTCGAAGGCATCAGTGGAGTTTCTATTTTTTCAGATTTTGATTACCTACCATTAAAAACCAAACTGACCCCTTTAATAAATCTCAAAATTGGATATAATCATATTTGTAACCAGTATAAAAACGGAACAGGGAGTGCACTAATAGAATTAGGCGGAGGATTAAACTATAGGTTTAGTGAAGAATTTGATATTTATCTTCAATCTGGTTTCATGATAACGCAACAAACATTTTTTATTCCAATAAAGTTGGGATTGAGGATTTAAGAAATAACCATTGGTTATTATATACTGAAGCTTCGTTCAGCAGAAGTTTCTGAATAAGCTGGCTTTAATTTAATGTGAGCTTTATATCTTTTAGACTTCATGACAAATAGAACGCTCCGTTCCAAATCAAGACTCCCCGATTCTCTCTGTTTTTATCAATAAATTAGTGTCATTCACCCAATTCATGACAAATCAGGATAATTTATTGCCATTAAAACAAGTCCCAAATCAATTGATAAGCCAGTCTAGGGCATGAAGTAGCACAATTATTACCGCAAAATCCTGTAAAAGCTTAATTTTCATGGAGGAGGCCAGAAAATATCATTTGAATAAATATTTAGTATTTATACTTCTTCTATCGGCATATATTTATTTAGCCTGTAAAGTAAAGTAGTTTGATGAGTAGTTCAAAAAAAACATTTGGTTTTAACTAAATGAAGGCAATGATTGAGCTTAAAACCTCCCTAACATTAAGTCTTTTATAAGCGTAAAAACCGCTAGTCTAACCTTCTGAATCCTCATGAATTTTCTCCTTGAAGAAATCACTAATTTGAAAACATAACAAGAATTAGGTTTAGCATCCACCTTATATTTATTCTTGTTTTTCAATAAGTTATATGCATATTTTTTCATTTCAGTTATTAATTCAATTCAAGAATGGAGAAGAAAAAAAACAGAGAATAAGTCAGATAAAATAATCTTTGAAATTCAATATTCTTATACAACAAGATTAGTTTTTTTGATTAGGTTTGCTCACCATTAAAAAATGGCATAATATAAAACTAAAAAGAGATATATCATTATGAGTGACAAGATCATAAAAGTTTCACGAAACACAGAAAATGCACCAAAGTGTTCTGTATCTACACAGACTGTAGCTTTTTCTCATTATAATAATTTTTCTGCCCAACTAGCTATCGATCCAAAGACAGGTAAAATTATAGCTGGTGGTGTTAAAGAGCAAGCTGAGCAGTGTTTGAAAAACATCAAAGCCATTGTAGAAAGTATCGACCACGTAATGGACGATGTTGTTAAAATCAATGTATTCGTTAAGAATATCTCAGATATGGATGCTATTGATGAAGTTTATGCAAAATTCTTCCCCGGTTCTCGCCCTACACGTACTGTTGTTGCTGTTGCAGCTCTACCTATGAGTGATGCATTGGTTCAAATAGATACTTTGATTTCAAACGGTGAAGGTACAGCTCCTCAAGCTCCTTGCGCGCTTATCAAAGTTTCTAGAAATACGAAAAATGCCCCAAAAAGTGCTATCGCTAAACAAACGGTAGCTTTTTCTCATTATAATAACCTTTCTTCTCAATTACCTATCAATCCTGAAACTGGAGATTTGGTAAGTGGTGGTATAAAAGAGCAAACAGCACAATGTTTAAGCAATGTTAAAGCCATTTTAGAAAGCATAGACCATGTGATGGAAGATGTAGTTAAAACAACTATTTTTCTTAAAAACAATACTGATATTGAAGCAGTCAACGAAGTTTGTGCCAAATTTTTCCCAAACTATGTTCCTGCTCGTTCCACAGTTAATGCCTCAGCTTTAGCTATGGATGCTTTGGTACAAATTGACACCGTTATATCACATGGTGATGGTACACCTCCACAACTTATTGAAGACAGCAAACTACTCATTATTGAAGCAAGCAATACAGAAAATGCACCAAAAGCTCCTTACTCACATACAGTAGCTTTTTCTCATTACAATCATATTTCAGGTCAATTACCTTTAGATGCAAAAACTAGTGAAATTATAGCCGGTGGTGTAAAAGAGCAAGCTGAACAATGTTTAAATAACATCAAAGCAATTATCGAAAGTGTGGACCACGTAATGGACGATATCGTTAAAGTAAATATCCAATTAAAAGATATTGCAGATATTGATGTGGTAAACGAAGTTTATACCACATTCTTCAAAGGCGATCTTCCTGCAAGGACAGTTATTGGTGTTTCAGCTATCCCTATGGATGCTTTAGTACAAATTGATGCTGTTGTTTCTAATGCTGAAGGTACACCTCCTGCATAAAAAAGGAAATTATTTTTTATTTTGTTCTATTGTCTTAAAATGCAATATCTTATAAAACTGTAAATACAAAAATAGCTTGGGCAAAACCCAAGCTATTTTTTTGTGATATTTTCTATCATTTTCACTTAATGAAAAAAATATTTAGAAGACAAATCTGTAGTTCAAGACAATCCTTACTTCTTCAACTTCGCATAATACTTACAATACTCAGTAATCCCACATTTCTCACATTTTGGGGAGCGTGCTAAACAAACATATCGACCATGGAGAATGAGCCAATGATGTGCTGTTGGAATTTTTTCTTCAGGAATATGTTTGACGAGTTGTAACTCGGTGTCGAGAGGTGTTTTTGAGTTTGTGGTGAGTCCCAAACGTGCTGAAACTCGAAACACATGAGTATCCACAGCCATAGCTGGCTTATTAAATACCACCGAGGCTATTACATTTGCGGTCTTCCGCCCTACTCCTGGCATCTTCTGCAATTCTTTAATATCGGAGGGAACTTCTCCTTTAAAGTCCATGTGCAGCATCTGTGCCATCCCCAAAAGGTGCTTGGCTTTATTATTAGGATAGGAACAAGAGCGAATCAACTGAAATATATCATCCACAGTAGCATGAGCCATTGCAATTTCATCAGGATATTTATCGAATAAAGCAGGTGTAATTTGGTTCACACGTTTATCAGTACATTGAGCAGAGAGTATCACCGCTACCAAAAGTTCATAAGGATTACCATAATGGAGCTCTGTTTCAGCTATGGGCATATTCTCCTCAAACCAGGATATTACTTTCTCGAATCTCTCTTTCTTTCTCATTTTGTTGTGTTTTATATCTGCGCCTAAGCAATTATTCTTATTTCTCTCTGCTTGCTCTGATTTGAAATCCAAGTACACCTATCAATCTTTAATTTCTGCACACGGAAAACATTTCCGAACGAGCCAAATTATACTGTAGGGAATAACAAAAACTTAAAAGGTAAGTGTTTGTTTTCAGTACAAACCTAAGGAAAAAATTGATGTTTTAGGACTAGCTCTTTGGAAGATAAAGTTTGCCTTGCCAGGTATCTCGTGCTTCCAATTCCCGCTCAATCTTCTGTAATATCTGATCATTACGAAGATTTCCCCAAGCTTGACTCACCAAAAATCGAGGAGGAACCTCCCCCGCAAATCTTTCCACTACAAAATTAGGATTTAATTGCTCTAAAAACCTCACCATGAAATCGATATACTCTTCCATTCCAAACAGCTCAAAATTCTCAGGTGACTTTTTAAACTCCTTGGCCATATGGGTTCCAGTGATAATTTGTAATTGATGGAATTTGATATTATTCATGGGTAATTTATTCAACACATGCACCTGATCCATCATCTCTTGTCTGCTTTCGCCGGGTAGTCCAAAAATCATATGTCCTCCACACTTCACCCCATAATCATGGGTGAGTTTCATCATATCAATTACATTCTGAAAATCATGCCCACGATTAATTCTCTCCAAGGTTTTATCAAAGGTGCTTTCAATCCCATATTCTAAAATCACATAATGGGTTTTACTTACTTCAGCGAAGTATTTAAGCTTTTCCTCATCCATGCAATCGCTTCTGGTTCCAATGACCAAGCCCACCACGTTTTCCATTTCTAAGGCCGGACCATAGAGTTTTTTGAGTTCTTCTAGAGGAGCGTAAGTATTAGAATAAGCTTGAAAATAAGCTAAGAATTTTCCGGCCCTACGATATCTATTGGCATGAAATTCAATACCTTCCTGAATCTGTTGAATAACAGGTTTCTTGGAATCATTATAACTGGGATTAAAAGCATTATTATTACAATAGGTACAGCCTCCTCTAGCTACTTTCCCATCTCTATTCGGACAGGTAAATCCAGCATCAATAGTAGTTTTTTGCACACGTTCGCCAAAAGTACGTTCGAAGTATTGGGCGTAAGCATTAAATCGTCGTTTATGTCCCCAAGGATATGAGGATGCTAATGTTTCAGTCATTCGGCAAAAGTAAAAATACTAATCCATCAAAGCGAATATTATTTGGTAAGGAAATGTAAAAAGGGAGGTAGAGAAAAAGAGAACGAGAGATTTGGGGAAATGGAGAGTTGGTGAACTAGAGAGCTAGAGAAAGTTTCAGGCTCAGTTTTTGACAGCTAGCCTATTTTGTAGTTTCAGGCATTCAAACATAACAAATCTGTGCAGATCTATTTAATCCGTGTCATCCACGTTCTTTTGAATCATTTTTTTGACGTTAGGAACCAACCATTTCCCATATTCCTATATATCCATCAACAAAAAAAAGAGGTGAACTGAAACAGAACACCTCTTTGTATATTATATCTGGTTTAATTATACCGATGTTAAAAAATAAGAGACATTAATCAATACAAATTAATTGTTTAAAAATTTTAAATCGGCATAAACCATTGTAAAACTAAAAGCGACTAAAAATCTCACTTTTAATTACAATTGGTATTACTTGGCAACACGCTCAAGCCATTTCACCATAAAGATAATCGTAAACATTGAAATAGCACAAGCTACAACAAAAATTCCCCATGTCATCCAAATTGGAATAGTTTCATAAAGAACAGCACCTATGAACAATAGTCCATTACCAAGAGCTGTAGCACCTAACCAACCACCTTGCATCAAACCTTGATACTGTGGTGGAGCAACTTTAGAAACAAATGAAATTCCCATTGGGCTAATAAATAGCTCAGCAACAGTAAGGATGAAATAAGTACCAGCCAATAAGAATGGTGTAACACGATGAATATCATCTAAAGGAGTTCCTCCGTTTGCAGAGCTCACCTCGTTGAATAATGGTAAACCAAATGAACCAAACATCATCAATACAAAACCTAGCATGGCAATACCCATACCAATGGCAATTTTCTTAGGAGTAGATGGTTCCATATTTCGTACACGAAGCCAACCAAATAATCCAACTACAATTGGTGTTAAAGCAACAACAAAGATAGGATTCATAGCTTGGAAAACTTCGGCACCTTTAAAGGTAATACCACCTATGGTAAATACCAATAAGCTTAAGTCAGTATAATCTCTCGCAAACATAGTTAGCGTAAGTCCATTTTGGTGGAAAGAGAACCAGAAGAAGATAACTACACCAAATACAGCTAATAAAGCATACATTCTTTGTGCTACTTCTTTAGCTTCCATTTTAATTTCGTCAGTGATTTCACCTGCAGCAGCTTTAACTTTTGGATTTGGGAAATTCTTCTTATTCATAAAGAAAATAACCGTAGAAATAGCCATAGCAATAATCGCTACACCAAATGCATAATGGAATCCTTCGTTAAATACATTTAAATACTCGTTAGAGAAGGCTGTTAAATCATTAACGGCTTTTCCTGAAACCGTTTCAGCAGCAGTTTTAAAATTAGCAATAGAATCTTCAGATAAAGAACCATTGAGGTAAGCATGACAATACTCAGGTAAACTACCATCGTAAGTAAAGTTGAATTTGCCCAACCACCAGTTACGAACACCAATGGCAGTAAATGGAGCAAAAATGGCACCTACATTAATGAAAGCATAAAATAAAGAGAAACCAGAGTCTCTCATGGCACCATATTTCTCATTATCATACATTTGACCAACTAAAGCTTGTAAGTTACCTTTGAATAAACCATTACCAAAAGCAATCACAAATAAACCAATAATGGAGATAGTTAAATAAAATGGAACACTAGCCACTGGTGTTGGAGTTGGGATAGCCATAATGAGGTATCCTGCACTCATAAGAAATAAACCAGCAATAATAGTTCCTTTAAAGTTTTGGATTTTATCGGCTATGATACCACCCACCAATGCGAGGATGTAAATAGAGAAATAAAATCCAGAATAGATGTAACCAGCATCGGTACCTGTTAAACCAAACTTAGCCTGGAGAAACAGAACCAGAATAGCCATCATGGTGTAAAATCCAAATCGTTCGCCCATATTAGCTAACGAAGCGGGGATAAGCCCTTTAGGGTGTCCTTTTAACATAATTGTTTATTTTAATGATTATTTAATTTCAATTACTGAATTTTAGCAGGAAAGCACAAAAATAGTTAATTTTCAATGGGTAGCAAGTTAAATTTTACGGTTCAGAAAATCTCTTAGAATTGTTTTCAACAGGAAATAATGAGCAACAATTTTTTTCTACTTTTGTAAATAAATACATACCTATGATTGTTGATGCTTTTATCCCTTGTTTTATAGATCAGGTTTTTCCTGATACTGCCTTCAATATGATTAAATTACTTAAGAAATTAGGGGTGGAAGTTCATTATAATCCTGAGCAAAGCTGTTGTGGTCAAATGGCTTTCAACAGTGGATTCTGGGATGAAGCCAAAGCTATGGGGGCAAAACATATTAAGGATTTCTCCAATAATAGACCTGTAGTGAGCCCTTCTTCTTCCTGTTCTGGGATGGTGAAGAAGCATTATGCCAAGCTTTTTCATAATTCAGCTTTACATAATGAATACAAAACACTAAAATCAAACACCTATGAAATCTCAGACTTTATAGTGAATGTATTGAAAAAAGAAGATGTCGGTGCTGAATTCCCTCATAAAGTAACTTATCATGAAAGTTGTGCCAGCAAAAGAGAATATGGATTGACCCATGAAGTAAGAACCTTATTGAAGAATGTAAAGGGATTGGAGCTCATTGAAATGAAAGACGCTGATACTTGTTGTGGTTTCGGTGGAACTTTCTCCGTGAAGTTTGAAGGAATCAGCACGGCCATGGCCGAACAAAAAGTAGAAAATGCTTTAGCTACCGAGGCTGAGTATATCGTAAGTACCGACGCCAGTTGTCTCATGCATATCCAAGGATATATAGATAAACATAACCTTCCCATCAAGACTATTCATATTGTGGATTTATTGGCTGCTAACCTGTAAAGGATCAATACTAGATGGATGGATTGGGATAAGGAATTAATGAGTGAATGATTGAATTAGTACTTCATAGGATACATACAAAATCCTAATCAAATATTTCCATCCTAATAGTTTATGAATCATTAATTCGCGAAAATCAGTTAATTCGTGTGAATTAGCGGATATTGTTTTTAGAATTCCAAGTCAGTCAAATGCCCATCTTTCATTTCATATAGCCAGGCATGAATGATAGGATAACCCGTTTTCTTCTGGCTTTCTTGTACACATGAAAAACCTGAAATGGTTCTACATTGCTCCATCACATTCAGTCGACTAAACTCATCCAACATCTTTTCATCTTCAGGAATGGTTACTAGATATTCTTTGTGACGGTTATAGACTAATTTAATTTTATTCAACCATACGTCCATAGCACCTTGCGACTTCTCACACATACTAGCTTTGATTCCTCCACAGCCAGTATGTCCAGCTACAACAATATTTTTCACTTTTAAAACCTCAACTGCAAATTGGATTACAGCCATAATATTGTTATCATCGGCAGAAACCATGTTAGCAATATTTCTATGCACAAAAACCTCCCCAATATCTACTCCCATAAGTTTTTCTACACTCACACGACTATCGGAACAACCAATATATAAGAAATCAGGATTCTGAGAGCTAAAATGATTTTCAAAGAACTCAGGGTTCTTTTCCTTCATTTCTTTTGACCATTTTCTATTGTGCTCAAATACACTATTATAATCTACCATAATTAAAGAATTTAGTCCAACTTCAGAACCGCTAAGAAGGCTGTTTGTGGCACTTCCACATTACCCACCTGACGCATTCTCTTCTTACCTTTTTTCTGCTTTTCGAGTAGCTTACGCTTACGTGTAATATCACCACCATAACATTTGGCTGTTACATCCTTACGAACTGCTTTTACCGTTTCACGAGAAATAACCTTTGATCCAATAGCTCCCTGAATGGCAATATCAAATTGCTGTCGTGGAATCAGCTCTTTCAATTTCGAACAAATCCTGCGTCCAAAGTCATAGGCATTATCTCTGTGAATCAATGTAGAGAGGGCATCCACAGGTTCTCCATTTAACAGAATATCTAACTTGATCAAATTTGCAGGACGATAATCCGACAAGTGATAATCGAAAGATGCATAACCTTTAGAAATACTCTTTAGCCTATCATAGAAATCGAAAACTATTTCTCCCAAAGGCAATTCAAAGGTAAGTTCTACTCTATCACTAGCTAAATAAACTTGATTTTTTAGCTCTCCCCTTTTATCAATACAAAGTTTCATCACCTGTCCCACATAATCACCTTTGGAAATGATTTGTGCTTTGATATATGGCTCTTCAATGTGATCGATATATTTTTGCTCTGGTAATCCACTAGGATTATGAACTTCCGTCATTACACCTTTATTAGAAACCACTTTATAAGAAACGTTAGGAACAGTGGTGATCACATTCATATCAAACTCTCTATCTAACCGCTCTTGAATAATCTCCATGTGCAGAAGTCCTAAAAATCCACAACGGAAACCAAAACCTAAAGCCATACTGCTTTCTGGTTCCCAGGTTAATGAAGCATCATTCAATTGAAGTTTTTCCAATGAAGCTCTTAATTCTTCGTAATCATCAGCATCAACAGGATAGATACCTGCAAACACCATTGGCTTCACTTCTTCAAAACCATCAATAATCTCTTCACAAGGACGATCAACATGCGTTACGGTGTCACCCACTTTTACTTCTTTGGCGGTTTTAATGCCTGAGATGATATAACCTACATCGCCAGTTTTCATCACCTTACGCTGTTCTTGCTTCATTCTTAAAACACCAATCTCATCGGCATGGTATTCTTTGCCTGTAGACATAAACTTCACCAAATCACCTTTTTTTACCTCCCCATTCATAATGCGGAAATAAGCGATAATTCCTCTAAAAGAATTAAATACAGAATCAAAAATTAATGCTTGAAATGGTGCTTCAGGATCCCCTTTGGGAGCAGGAACTTTTGCTATAATGGCCTCTAAGATCTTATCAACTCCAAAACCAGTCTTACCACTTGCAGGAATAATATCTTCTAAATCACAACCAATAAGATCGATGATTTGATCGGAGACATCCTCTGGCATGGCATTATCTAAATCCATTTTATTCAAAACTGGAATAATTTCCAAATCATTTTCTATAGCAAGATAAAGATTAGAAATGGTTTGTGCCTGAATACCCTGAGTGGCATCCACAATTAAAAGGGCTCCTTCACAAGCTGCAATAGATCTACTGACCTCGTAGCTAAAGTCAACGTGACCGGGAGTATCTATCAAGTTTAAAACATATTGTTCTCCATCTTGCTCAAAATCCATTTGGATAGCATGACTCTTTATGGTAATCCCACGCTCACGCTCCAAATCCATATCATCAAGGGTTTGTGCCTGCAAATCTCTATCAGAAACAGTTCCTGTTGCCTGTAATAGGCGGTCTGCCAGAGTACTCTTACCATGGTCAATATGGGCAATAATGCAAAAATTACGTATGTTCTTCATTTATTCATTTTCGTTTTGTGGATGCAAAAATAGTGTTTTTAAAATTAAGAATATTGTTTTGGTTTTAAATGTTTTGTTAAGAGATGATAAGGTCTGAAGAGGGAAGCAAGAAGGTAGAAGGTGGAAGTTCGAAGCATGGAGTTTCTGGGTACTGGGTACTGGGTACTGGGTACTGGGTACTGGGCACATTGTCCGCGCTAGCTGGTTTGGGTGCTGGGTACTGGGTTCGACCCAGAAACTAAGATTTCCTAAACCTTTTCAATGCTTTAGAATTATCTGCATTTAGGTTGATGATGGCAAATATCATAACAGCGGCACTCACCCATTGTACTGAGCTCAAGAGATGACCATTGATAAAATAATCAAATAGAATGGCCGACATGGGAAAGAATAATTCCATAATGGTGGCAATAATGGCCTTCACCTTTTTCAATCCAAAATAATAAAGGAAGATGGCTCCACTACCTGTGGTCATGGCTATGATGAAAATCACCATCCAATTCTGAGGAGTCACATGATTGAATTCACCTAAAAAGCCCATACTCGTAACCACAACAAACATAATAGTAGCTGTAAATCCATAACGGAAGAAAGTAGCTGAAATAAAATCTAATTTCCCAAGCACTTTCTTGCTAAACACAGTAGAACTACCAAAACTAAAAGCAGCCAACACCGCTAATAAGGAGGCGTATATGGTATTTTTATCCTCTTGAATATGGGGTAATGAAGCGCCAAAGGTTAAAAAATAACCTGCAATTAGAGCTATAATAGCCCAGAGGAGGAAATTCCTACGAAGCTTTTCTTTTAGAAATAAAGCGGCCAGTGAAATAGCAAATACCGGTTGTAGTTTCTGTAAAAGTACTACGATGGACAAGGATTGAAAGTTAACGAGAAACAAGGCTTTCACTATAGCCATGGTTCCAATACTCCCTCCAAAAGTGGCCACCATGATTAATGAAAAAAGCTCAGTCCTAGTTAAGGTACTCAACAAAGAATAACGCTTATACAAAAAGAAATTCATCAAAAGGAAGGGCACCAAATGCAGAATAAAAACCACAAATGGAACTGGCAAGTTAAACAACCTTGGTGTTAAAACAATACCATCGAACCCCCAAAACGTTGCAGAAATTCCAATAACCACCGCACCTAAAATGACTTGTTTATTTGCTTTGCTTTCCATGCTGCAAAATAACAAAAAAATGATGATTTATAAGCTAAAAGTATTAAGCCTATTTGATTAAGCTATCAACTACTAGGGGTTTACAATCCCGACTAGGGAATTCATACGCTGGAAATCATGCTGATCAGTATAAGGAAAGCTTCAGTAATAGTTTTACAAAAAATGCTTCACCCCAAATAATAAATTTAGCTTCCCAGTTCACCCGCTTTGTAGAATGTAAATTATTTATACAGTTCATGTAAAATATATTTACACTAAAGCAGGATTCCTATTCAAAAAACAGAATATATATACCTATAAATAAGACGCATACGGTTTTCGGCATAAGGATTGAATGGCAAAGATTACCCTTTAATTAACAAGAGTCTTATGTCTTTTTGTAAAATATTTAAAACAATATTCCTATGAGAGCTATACACCTCCTGTTTTCCCTTATTATATTCATTCTTTTTGCATTTTCAAATATTTCTTTTGCAGATTCTGGAGGTCCTTTAAAACCAGAACAAGCAGCCTACGATGTGACCTATTATTATTTAGACTTGAGTATTGATCCCGAAACTCAAACCATAAATGGTTCCTTATTGTGTCAAGTGACCATTATCAACCCCATCGATGTTCTTTTATTAGACCTTGATGATGTTTTTTTGGTAACTAATGTTGATATCAGCATTAATAATTCAGATTTTCAGCAGACTAGTTATAGTCATGAAAATGAGCTCCTAGAAATAAATATTCCTGAAGATGTGGATACTGATGACATGATTAGCTGTAAAATATACTATAATGGTGCACCTAGAATCTCCCAAGGTCCGCCGTGGGATGCTGGTTTTGTATGGGACACTACATCAGATGGTCAACACTGGTTAGCTGTGGTTTGTCAGTTTCAGGGAGGTGATATTTGGTGGCCTTGTAAAGATCATCCATCGGATGAACCAGATTCTATGCATATTAGCTTAAGAGTTCCAAATCCTTTGGTATGTGTTTCCAATGGACAATATTTAGGTTTTGTAGATAATGGAGACAATACATCAAGCTATAATTGGTTTGTATCTGTTCCTATTAATAATTATAATGTGACCTTTTATGCTGCAGATTTTTTATTGATTGAGGATGAGTATGAAAGTACCATTGGAAACGAAATTCCTTTCAGATTTTGGGTTTTACCCGAAGATTATGAAACGGCGGTAAATTATATGGATGTTTTCCAACAAGAATTTGATTTTCTGGAAGAAATTTACGGACCATTGCCATTCGGAACAGATAAACAGGGTTGGGCACATGCTCCCTACTTGGGAATGGAGCATCAATCTATTATTGCCTATGGCCATGATTTCACCACCAATAGTTGGGGATATGACTATATTCATTTGCATGAATTAGCCCACGAATGGTGGGGCAACTTATTAACCGCCAAGAACTGGGCCGATATCTGGATACACGAAGGAATTGCAACTTACACTGAAGCTTTATATGTGGAGTATTTATCCGGAATGGAGACTTATTTCAATTTTATGAGACTTCATTATCCTGGACCTCAAATGAATCCATTAGCTCCTTATGAAGATATGACTGCTTCAGATGCATTTGACCTCCTCGAGCCATACAACAGAGGCGCCTGCACAATGCACGCTTTAAGATATCATTTAGGAGATGAACAATTCTTTGAAGTATTAAAAAGATGGGCCTATCTTGATCCTGATGATTTTGGAAATGAAGATGGAAGACAGTGCAGGTTGGTCGATACGGAAGATTTAAAAATCCAAGCTGAGCTAGTTACCGGTGTAGACTTAGCCCCATTTTGGTCTGTTTTTTTTAGAGAAGCTAGCTATCCACAACTGAAAGTAAACAGAGAATATGACCAAACCAGTTTTGAGTGGTTAACTGAGCAGAATGTTCCTTTAGATTTAAATATTCCAATTACTATTAATGGTGAAGAGTATACAGTAGAAATGGAAAATGGATATGGAAGTATTTCTATGGGTATTGAAGATGAGTTAGAAATAGATCCCAATGATTGGATATTATTAATGCAAGAGCCTGAAATTATTCTTGGAACAGACTACCTAAATAATGAGTTTTCAAGTATTCAACTGAATCAGAATTTCCCCAACCCTTTTTCTGAAACCACTCAAATAGGATATTACGTTTCCAAATCAGAAAATATAAGTATTGTTCTCTTTGATATATTAGGAAACGAGATTAAAACCTTAGTCAATAAAATTCACCTAACTGGCAATTATTCTATTTCACTCCATAGAAATGAATTATCTGATGGTGTTTACTATTATCGATTGATATCGGATGATGGGATAATTAGTAAACAGTTGCAAATTATGGAATAAAACAAAAGCGACATTTTTACAGTAAAAATGTCGCTTTTGTTTTGAATGTCTATTTCTTTATTTCCTTACCATCTTCACAAACTCGTCCACTTCCGGAACGCCACCCTGATAAACCAAATAACCATTATATGGCTCTCGTGGCGTGATTTCATCGTTAATAGGAGTCAACATTAGTTTTTTAACCTCCTCTTGGTCGTCTGTTTGGCCTAGTGCCCAACCTAGTTTCACGAAGGCAGTTTCTGGTAACATATTACCTGCAGGGATAATACCTCTGGCCATCATATCGCGACCAGTATCATATACAAACATATGAACATAACCCCAAAGTGTTTGAAGTGTCATATACATATGAACTCCTTTTTTATGGGCTCTCTCAATGGCAGGGTATAATTCTTTATTCACATGACCCAAGCCAGTTCCTACAAATACAATTCCCTTATAACCTGCATCCACCATAGCATCTAAAACATCTGGCTGCATGGCTGGGTAATAATAAAGCATAGTTACCTTTTCACTAAAATAAGGAAGTATAGTTACATTTTTATCTTTACGACGGTGGTTATATTCTTTTTTGATAGGCATGATGCTTTCTCTGTTGACACGAGCCAATGGAGTATCGCCAATAGTGCGGAAAGTAGAACGATAAGAGGAATGCATTTTTCTTACTCTGGTTCCCTTATGTAATAATCCATAATCATCGGAAGTAGGTCCAAACATACAAACCATTACCTCGGCAATATCACTATGTCCGGCAGTAAACATGGCATGCATTAAGTTTAAAGCTGCATCGGAGCTGGGACGGTCAGAGGAGCGTTGTGAGCCCACAAGTACAATAGGTACAGGAGAATTCTGAACCATAAAAGTAAGCGCTGCGCCAGTATGGTGTAAAGTATCGGTACCATGACCAATAACAATCCCATCCACACCTCTCTCAATTTCTCTACCAATGGCTTTAGCTAAAGCTATGTATTGCTTTGGCCCCATATTCTCTGAGAAAACTGCAAACACCTTTTCTGTTTCTAGATTACAGATATCAGCCAATTCAGGAACAGCTCCATAAAGCTCCCCTGGAGAAAAAGCAGGAATAACCGCACCAGTTCTATAATCTAAACGGCTGGCAATAGTTCCTCCTGTTCCAAAAAGCTTCACTTTTGGTAATCCTTCTGTATATGGAAACTCCTTTTCAGGAATTTTATAATTGGCTTTTTTATAGCCCGTTTCTTTCATCGTGGTGATAGTATTTACATCTACTCCCACATTATATCCAGTAATAATTTTCATTACAATATGAAAATCATCATCATTTTCTGCTCTTGGTAATACTGTTCCTTCAAAAGATCCACGGGTAGTCTCAACAACGGCTGTCCCCCAAACCCTAACATGATATTTTTTTAGCATTTCTAATGCTATACCTTTATATCCTTGAAATATATCGTCTGTCATTTTCGGTCGTTTTAATAGTTTAGAGGTCTTTCAATTGTTTTTCTACTTCTTTTCCCAAATCAGCCAAAGGAATATTTCCAATAGCCATTCTTCTCAACTGCCCCATTACCCAACTCTTTTCATTTTCTTTAGAATTGACAAAGGCAATTTGTTGGAACTTCTCTTTTAAGAATGGAATTTGACCGTAAATGGTCTTAGCATCCACTTTTCTGAAATTGATAGAATTCAATACAGAATCGAATTGCATTTTAGGATGCATATAAATATGTGGCAACATTAAAACCGCCAACTCCTCTTGCAAATCATTATCCTTTAAATATTTGAATAATGCAAAAATGGTATTGAAGTTAAAATTATCAATCGACTTAAAATGCCCTTCTACAAATTTCAATTTATGCCCTAAGAAAGAACCTATAAACCGTGGTGTATAACCTAATTCACTTTGAATTCTATCGATTAAAGGATAAAGATTCTTTTTAAATAGATAAGTATAAGTATCCGTCGGTACTTTCCAATCTTTAAGTTGATGATATCTGTCAATCACATCAGAAGGTAATTGTTTCCGCAAACCTTCAATATAATCATCGGCCAAAGGAATGGGCGCCGAATCAGTATCAGGATACATACGGTCTGCACCTGGCAATACGCGTTCGAAGATGGTAGTTCCATCTGCAAAAGACTTACGGGTTTCTTCAGGAACACCGTCAAAAGCCATTAAACAACGCTCTTCAATGGTTTCTAAAGCTGTTTTCATATCGTCAGCGGGTCCCCAGAAAACGATTTGAGCATCCTCTTTTGTGGTTTCTAGTGATTCGCGAATCTTTTCGAAGTCATCCTCAGCCACCTGAGGATCTAGGCACTCACTATGCGTCATATTAGGACGTTCTAAACAAGCTATTACTTTTAATCTGTCGGTAATTTCATCGGCGAATATTTTCCCTGGTTGTGTGAAATGCGACAATAGTTTACGAAAATGAGGAAGGTTTACAGCCATAATGGTAAAACCAGCTTCTTTTGCCGCATTAATATCTGTTGATGGGAAGTTGAAAGTATAATAATTGAGCTCCGCAGAAGTCATTTTCCAATCTTCCTTATTTATTCTTGATTTTAACTCATCGCGAAGACGCAACAGCGACCATTGGCGATAGGCTTCATTATGTGTTAATTCGGGAATCCATTTGGTATGGGAAACCCCTTTTATTTCTACTCTTGTTCCACCCTTACAACTCACATTAACATCTTGTCTACCCGCTCCAATTCCAGTAGCTACTTTTCCAGTACTTCTATTTAAAAACCTGATGTAATCACAAGCTTCTTTAACCTCCTCAGGATTGAATAATTCAGGTTGAGTTACCGTTTCTATCAATGGCATTCCGAGACGATCTGTTTTATAAACACGTTCGTGGCCAATATCAGAAATTTCTCTACAACTGTCCTCCTCAATACTTAACTGAATCAATCCCACTTTTTTATTCTTCAAAGGTATTTCACCATCAACACCTAGAATCGCTGTTCTTTGGAATCCGGCAGGAATACTACCATCCAAATATTGCTTTCTAATGATATGAACTTCACCCACAATATTAAAACGAGACAAAAGAGATATCTCTAAACCTATTCCCAATGCTTCTCTATTGATCGGAAACGGTGGAGTATCGTCTATTTCGTAAGTACAGGTGGTTTCGTTCTTGATTCTATAATGGATATTCTTTCGGGTTCTGAATTCCATCAAAGCGGTTCCATCATACTCTCCCAACTCACTTAATGTGGGACGCATATGACGGATGATTTCTGCATCAAAATCTTCATGTCCATTAAACTGACCCGCCGGACAACGACAAAAGAGTTTTTCTTTAGTCAATAATTGCTGATGCACTTCCAAACCCGACATAAAACCAATACGGTCGTAATCTTTTTGTTTGGCAGATTTTCTAGCCACGTAGCCAATCGCTTTTTTAGTGGCTTCATAGTTCTTTTTAGGATCGAATTTTCTCATTCTCAAGTATATTTGGAGCTCTTATAAAGGGGGTGATACCATCATCAATTTCCCCATTTGATAACGGGAACCAAAGGTAAACAATCTATAAAAAGAATAGGCTTTTTAACAGAAAAAGGGAGGAATTGCATCACCTTTTCAGGGAAATACGGAAGAACAGAATGCGAGAGGATAGAAGCAAGAAGTTTCAAGTTTGAAACCCAAAGTTTAAAAGAACCTCTTTATTTCTGGGAACCAATCTGTTTGATAAAGTGGAGAAAAGGTCGACTCGGAAGATAAACAAAATCGGAATTAAAAAAGAAAAAAATACACAAACTATTCTAACCTGAATAATTCATGCGATTAGTTTGTGTCACATATGAGGCGACTAACTCAGCAGGCATAGTAGCCCATTTCAAAGAGTTAGCACCGAAGCAGATGGCATGAAATAATCAGGCTAAGGGAGGTCTCTAACAAATTTAACGGTCCATTCTTCTGGTAACTTGGGAACAGTTACCCAGTTCATATTCTGGCTCAGACAATTACAACTTCCGCAATTGGTCACTGTTACCGTATAAATATATTGAGTATTTGCGGTATCCTTAACTACTTCGCGATAATAGCTACCTGTATTGGCGGTGAAAGCATACATTCCTAATAAATCATTTTCAGAAAAATCAATTTCAGGCTTAGCGCAATTATTATTGGTGGCCAAAACAGCATCCAATTCCTCATTATTAGTAATCAGAAAGGCTTTATCATAGAAAGGCTCATCGCAGGAATTAATAGAAACAGAACTCACTATTATCCCACTATTTTCTATAGTAGCTTCGCAAGACTCCTCGTCTTTATTACACGAAAAACTCAACATAACTAATGCAGAAATCATTATAATTGACCAAATATTTTTCATCCTCTTATTATTTTGAGGAGGCTAATTTAGACAATTCTGTCAAATTTAAGTCAGGAATGCATGAATCATTGCCGAAGATATTTTCCATTCTTCTTGTTCTGTCTTCATCCAAGTCACGGTAAAAACTCCTTTTAGTTTATTATTTACAGAATCTATAGTCACTTCCACTTCATAAGTCCCTGTATAGCCAGCTCTACTTTCGGTGGACCATTCCTGCATTTTAAAGGTTTTTAAATCCTTCACATTATTCAGGTTTGGCTGAATCCATTTCTCATCCAGCTCTTGAATGCTTTTACAAATAATATCGTTTTCTATTAAGATGACATCCTCTAAAAACATATTCTTTAGTCCATGAGCATTATGCTGATTCCAATTATTCTCCCAATTAGCGATAAGAGTATCGATAGGTGCTTTTTTCATCATTTTGGTTTTAGATTATAATGGTGTAAAAAAAGATTTTTACCAGCCCATTATTTATATTTTCTCTTTATTGTTCTTTTCCTGAATCTCTCAACATAAAGTTAATCAATGTTTTCCATAATTCTACAAAATATTTGAATAAATATTTTTATATTTGAACACACTTAAACCGTAAATACTAGAAATCATGAAAAAAGCCCTACTTCTCATCATCAGCGTCATTATTCTTCAAAATATTTCTGCACAAGATTATATTCCATTTCCTAGTGAAAATGCCCAATGGAATGGATTTCACTTTGGCTATGTTCCGGATATGTGGTCAAGTATTTCAAACTATCATTATATAATGGACGGCGACACGACTATCAATTCAATAGACTATAAAAAGATTTATTTTGAAGATGTAGAATTTGATGAAACGCCATACTATATTGGTGCTTTGCGCGAGGATGAAAACAAAAATATTTTCTTCTTCCCCGATGCAGATTTCCTCCCAACCCCAAGTGGACATGAGTTTCCAAATCATTCAGAAGAGCACTTGCTGTATAGTTTCAATAATTTAAGTGTTGGCATGGAATTACCAATTAATGAAGAAGCCACTACTATTACAGTTAGCTCAATAGATTCCATTCTAATGGGTGATACATATAGAAAAACATATTCCATTCACAACCAACAGTTGTTATTTGGAGAAGAATTTTGGATTGAAGGCATTGGAAGCACAAAAGACTTCTTGTCCCCATTTACTTCGGAGTTTGAATGGGAATTATGGACTTTATGCTATTCTGATACAGAGACCTATTATATCAACTCACCGAATGGACAAGACTCTTGTCACTATTATATCAATGTTGGCATGGAAGAAATGGCTCATGATATTAATACTTATCCGAATCCTGTTCAGGATCGATTAATTATTAAAAACACAGAACTTTCCAAAAGCATGAGCTATAAAGTCATTAATACACAAGGACAGGTTTTAAACTGTGGACAACTCGATATACTAAAGAATGAAATTGATTTTCAAGTTTATCCAAAGGGAATCTATTTATTAGAATTGAATGTGGAGGGCGATAAGATTATAAGAAAAATTGTGAAATAAATTGGAGTACTAATAATTAAACTAGATATTTAGAAGCTATCAAAAGAATTATAATTGCTATTAAAAGTAAGTAGGAATAGACATTCCCAAAATTCAAAGTCCATCCCATTTTAGGATTCTTTTTGGGGACAATTACTCTTGGGTCTTTAGAATTAACATAAAAAGAAGCTTTCCAATTATCAGGATCCTTGAGCATAATATCGTAATGTTTATTCTTTTCTTTCTTTTTCATATGATCAATTTTTATTAAAAAGGGAGCAAAACCCCAAAGGGGATTACCAGCGGGTAATTAAAATTGATGCCCTAAAACCTAGAAGATATCATCCTTATCACATAGATAAAGAATAGCTAACAATTTCGATACTTATCATTAAAGCCTATTCCAGCTTCTATCATTGGTATCACCTTTTTTAATCTCCTTAATCTCGTGGCTTCTTGTTTTGCAGAACCCACATGCTGGGCATACTCACGCTGCTTATATTTACTCAAAGACTCAAATCGCTCTTTTAAAACATGATTTATTTCCAATGCCTCTTTAAGCTCAACAGGAATTAAAACTTCCTTTTTCCTGGAGGGCTTGAGTTCTTTACCCTGCTTCTGGTTTTCTATAGCCTCTTCTATATATATCTTAATGAACTTTGCATCTTGCTCAATGTCTTCCAAATTAGAAAACCGCCACTGCCGCATAGCATTGGTTTTCCCTTCCTGGGCATTCAATAACTTATTAAACTTGTCTTCTAGAAATACACCTTGAAAAAACCACATCCCCACATAGTTTTTAAAAGCCGCCATTCCCAATACATTTTTATTATTGATGGTATAAACGGGTCCTCCCCATTTTATGGTTTCTTCCAATTCCGAATCCTGAATAATTTCTCTCAATAAAAGCAATTCAGCTTGCCATCTCTCATCTGCTAAAATATACTCATCTACTGTGTTTCCTTTTCTCATTTACTTGATTTTGCATTCGCCACAATGCAGTTTTGACTCAATTTTGCATTATCGGGAATGCAATTTACCAAAAAATAAGAAATAAAAGGAATCGGCACTAAAGTCGAAACAGAGTTCTCATTTTTAAACATTCCTTCACAATCTATTCATCATTTAAAAACTTTTTATAATTAGCTTTGCAGAAACCCTATTTATTATGAGCGAAAACATCCAAAAATCATATCAAGAATTAGTTGAACTGAAATTCCAATTATATAATAGCCTTTTTCTAACCTTACCTCTAGATGCCATTGAGCAAACAGGACTCCTTTTACCTTTGCTACAAGAAGCTTGTAGTTCTGGTTTAGAAAAGGAGAAATCTCCCGAACAAATTATCACCGATTTCTTTCAGGAGCATAAAAGCCATTTTACTGAGGAAGAACAAATCACTTTTCTTTTTAAAGTCATACAATATGTAGAAAGACAAATTGTATTGATAGATGCCTTAGAGGAGGCTGCCTACAATAAAATCCACCGCATTAGTGATTCAGACTCCTGGTCAAGAATCAGTAATAAAGTGAAACGTCGTAGGATGGAAGAACAAGCAGAACAAGTGATGAAGAGTTTCGGAGTCAGAGTAGTATTAACTGCTCATCCCACACAGTTCTACCCTGGAGCTGTTTTAGCCATTGCAAGCGATTTAAAGACATCCATAGAAAATGGAGATGTAGCTTTATCACGTGATTTATTGCAACAATTGGGAAAAACCGCCTTCTATAAAAAACAAAAACCAACAGCATATAGCGAAGCCCTAAGCCTGATGTGGTATCTTTCTAATGTATTTTATCCAGCGGTTGGTGAATTAATGGATAAAATTGAACAAGATTTTCCTCAAGAAGAAGGCCAAGAAAACCAATTGGTGAAATTAGGTTTCTGGCCGGGTGGCGATCGCGATGGAAATCCTTTTGTAAAAGTGGATACTACTCTAAAAGTAGCTGAGAAATTACGTTTCAATATTATCGCCTGTTATTCTCAAGACATTAAGGAGCTCAAACGTCGCCTTAGTTTTAAGGTGATAAGCGACATACTCGAACAACTCGACACCGACTTTATTAACGAATTAACTGGAAAAAGCAATAGCTCAAAACTAAATATCAATTACCTTATTGAAAGAATCAATGAGATAGAAAGACTCCTCATAAAGGATCATCAAAGCCTATTTTTAGGAAAACTTCAAAATTTCAAACGAAAAGTAAAAAGCTTTGGCTTCTATTTTGCAAGTATAGATATTCGTCAAGACAGTAGGATGATTGGCAAGGCCTTCCTAGCTCTTGTTGAACAAAATCCTGAACTACTCCCTTCAAATTGGGAACAACTTTCAACAGAATTACAATTAGATTTCCTTCTCAGTCCAAAAGAAAGCATTCAATGGAAACCACTGGAGGATGATGTCCTTCAAGACACTTTAGAATCCTTTGGAGTCATTCAGAAAATTCAAGAAAAAAATGGAGAAGCTGGAGCTCATAGATATATTATCAGCAATTGCCGAGGCTCATTAGATATAGCAAAAGTTAAAGCATTAGCACATTGGTGTGCTTGGGGAAATCAAAAATTGAGTGTGGATATCGCGCCATTATTTGAGACTGTTGATGATTTAAGTGGAGCTGGAGAATCCATGCAAGAAATTTATCAGAATAAAAATTATCAGATCCATCTGGAGCAAAGAAAAATGCAGCAAACGGTGATGCTGGGATTTTCTGATGGTACTAAAGATGGAGGTTACCTCACCGCCAACTGGTCCATACTAAAAGCTAAAGAACAGATGACTGCTGTTTCAAGAAAAAACCAAGTGGAAGTTTTATTCTTCGATGGCAGAGGAGGACCACCAGCTCGTGGAGGAGGAAATGCACATATGTTCTACTCCGCCATGGGGAAACAAGTAGAAAGTCAACAAATACAAATGACAGTTCAAGGCCAAACCATTAGCTCCCATTATGGAATTAAAGAAGCAGCAGTGCATAATTTAAGCCATTTGCTAACTGCAGGCATCGAAAACAATCTTTTCAATAAAGCATCAGCAGAACTCAACCAAGAGCAACGTTCTTTAATGGAGAAATTATCGGAATCTAGCTTTGAAAAATATGAAGCTTTAAAACAGGATCCTCTATTTATTCCATTCTTAGAGGAGCGCAGCACCTTAAAATATTATGGCATGGCCAACATAGGCAGTCGCCCATCGAAAAGAGGTAAAAGTGAAGGTTTAGTATTTGAAGACTTACGAGCCATCCCATTTGTAGGAGCATGGAGTCAATTGAAGCAAAATGTCCCTGGCTTTTATGGTTTAGGAACGGCTCTAGAACAAGAGAATGACAGAGACCAACTAACAGCATGCAAGCAACTGTATCAAGAATCTATTTTCTTCAAAGCGCTTATCAGCAATAGTATGCAAAGCATGAGTAAGACTAATTTTGCACTCACCGCCTATATGAAAGACGATCCTAAGTTTGGCTCTTTCTGGACTATGATTTATAATGAATATCTACTCACCAAAAAGCTAGTACTTGAAATCTCTGGACAGCATGAGCTTTTAGAAGACAATGCCCGAAGTAGAAAAAGTATACAGCTGAGAGAAAAGGTAGTATTGCCTCTACTTAGCATTCAACAATATGCTCTTATCCAAATTCAGAAGATTAAAGAGGGCAACAACAGCCCCTTTGTAAAGGAATATGAAAAAATGGTTATGCGCTCCCTCTTTGGCAATATCAATGCCAGTAGGAATTCTGTGTAAATAATAATTCTTAAGATCAAGGAGAGCTGATATTCATTAATAGGGTTACCCATTTAGTTCACAAATAGTTGTATATGAGTATATTATTTTGTAAATTGTATTCAAATTCAGGAACGATGAGGATACTAAAAAACATTGATAGACAGACGTTTAAAGAAAGATTTACAACAAAAGAAG
>NZ_JABKBZ010000065.1:0-29025 GCF_013166635.1 Lentimicrobium sp. S6
AAATATTTAGGAAAATTAATGTGTGAAAATGAAACAAATTAATGTGTAAATTTAGCCTAGAAATTATAGCTGTTCACACTGGCACAATAACGTCGGTATGACTGGCACAATAACGCCGGTATATCCAACCAAGAGAAGAATGAAGGGATCAGCCCAGAAATTCTTGAATAAAGCCATTGGTAATAATGGAAAACCTAGAGTTATTAATATCGATAAAAGTGGAGCAAATAAGGAAGGGATAAGGACATTTAATAAACGGAATTTCAAGCAAATTAGATGGCGACAATGTAAATATTTAAACAATATTGTGGAACAAGACCATCGGAATATCAAGCGTAGGATAGCAATAAATACTGGATTTAAAGAATTTGAATCCGCTCAAAGAACTCTAGCAGGAATAGAAACCGTAAGTATCATTAGAAAGAATCAGATAGAAAATCCCAAGGCCACTGCTTTTAAAACATTTTATTCTTTAGCCGTATAATATTTAATTATATTTGATTTTTAAAATGACATTGAATTAATGCGACAGAACCAAGTATTACATCCTATCATTTTGCTTTGATTAAGAATCTCAACTGATTAAACTCTTAGTATATTTAAAAAACATTCAAGTTTAAAACATATATTTTTGACAAGTATTTTTAGTTATTATTACTTATTGTCTTTCAAATATTGCATCTATATCATCATGAGTTGAAATCCTATCATGATGAACTCCCACATCGTTGTCATAAGAATGATCCTGGCTTTCTATGTAATCGTTAGCCATTTTCTCGGGATCTAAATCACGAAGAATATCTGTATAATCAATTTCAATTTTTTGAAGAACCGTTGAGTTGAAATCAACTAAGTATGTTTCCAACTGGTTAACAATCTCTAACTCAATCCCAGATTCATCAATTTCATAATCGTCAAAATAGCAATCTGACAAACTGTTAGGGTAAGAGTAATCTTTTATAAAAGAATAAAAATCAATATCAAAATCGTTATTTTTAGCTATATCATATAAATATGCTTGGATTTGGTTCTCTACTAAGCGTAAGATATCTTCATTATCAATATTATATTTTTCTATGAAATCTAAAATTTCCTTTAATGTATCCTCATCTAATGTATATAAATCTTCATCAAGAAACCCTGCTAAAAAATCAAAATGATCAATCTTAATTCTAGGCTCAAAATCTGAAAGAATATAAAGAAGCTCAGATAATTTATTCCCATAAGCATTTTTTGTTTTTATTATTGTTTTTAGGAAGTATTCTATCCTACTAACTACAGATTGATTAAAAAAATCTAGATAACATAATAAAATGAGAAAATCCCAATCCTCTACTTTAAGTTTTTCATCAAAAAAGTGATCAAATAATCCCTTTTGAATGGCCTTATAGCCTTTTTTATTCTTGTGAGGATATAAAGTGTTTATGAAAATAATGGAATCTTCTGTTCCTAAAGATTTTAAAATGTTTGTTATCAGCTCTGTATCTTGAAAATATGTGTTAATAATGAAATCAGCAATTGATGGATTGAAGAGAGTATATTCAAAACAATCTCCTGATGTTTGATTTCTATTCAACAATGATTTGGTCGCTAATCTCCGTATTGCATTAAAGCTTTTATCAGAATGGTCTCCTAGATTTATCGCATGAATTTTAATAAATTTGTTATAAGCTTCTTGAAGTTTACTTTCACTGATTCGACCATTATTGAAAACAGTCAAAAAGGTCAGAGCTCTAACAGGATCGTCAGCTTGATTTTGAAAATAATCAGCCCAGATTTCTTCAGGATTATCCAGTTTTTCATTAATGTAATTCCAATATACATCAGGTGTGACACTTCCAACTCTTTGAGAATCTAACACAAATTCGATAATGCGAGGATTGAAATTATTGTGATTTATAATCCTTTTATAATTCTTTTTATTATAAATTTCATCAATATAGGATTTATCCAGATTTGAATGAAATATGTGATTATACAATATCTTTGCCTTGTCTATATCCGTTAAACTCTTTATAGTTATTAAAAATTCATTATCACGAACTTTTCCATTTTGGAAAATATGACTTAAACCATATGCCTTATTGAGAATGTTTGTCCTAGATGTAAGGATGAATTTTTTTGTATTGTCTTTATTATGGAAAAGCCAGTCACATTGACCACCCTGTGCCAATCTGATTGACCACCCCTTAGTTTCACCGAGAAAAGTTATCATTACATTATCAATTAGTTATTCAAATTAATCTGTTTATTTGTCGCCTAACTTCTATAGCAACTCAAATACAGGATTAAGCAGAGTAGGTGAGTGTTCTTTTTTAGGGTGGTCACATTGCTCTGGCGAACATGGTCAGTTTGCTCTGGCTTTGGGTGGTCAGTTTGCTCTGGCTTTGGGCGGTCTGTTAAATTCGGCTAAGGGTGGTCCAGAGCAGTGTTTTTTCCAGTATGCCCTATGGAAGCTGATATAAGTTGGTCAAAAATCTGACACATTGAAAATGCATTCTTCTTTGCCCTTTTCAACATCTAAAACTTTCCAGAAGCTTTCAATTTTCTATTTAGATTTTTTCAATACTTTTATTTGCCATAAAACATTCAAAGCCTTCCATTCACCATTGTATTTAACCATTTGTAAGTACTCAACATAATCAGCAGACTCAACTCGTATGCTTGCGATATCTTCACAAATATCAAGCATCTCTATTTTATCGTTTTGTTTATCTTTAGGTGTGTGTTTTCCATATCCTGCAATAGTATACTGCATCATTGTGTTGTAGGATAAATTATTGACGACATCGTTACCTGTGTGCTCATAATTCCGTATGGTTCTTTTTACCAATTCCGGATGGAGTACCTTGCTCATTTTCAGAGAATCGCCTTCGTACCAGGCCTGACTATATAGGCTTGCAATTTTTAATACCTCTATTGAGTCCTGCATTATTTGTGCGTTTAATGACAAAGTGAATGTCAGGAAAAACCCTATGGTGATCATTTTAGTTTTTTTCATCTTTTTATTTGATTTTTATAAGTTTCTTGATGTTTATAACATCCTCATTTTCACAATCAATTTTAATAGCTTTTAATATAAACTCTTCCGCTTCATTTCGTCTATTTGTGCTAAATAAGATAAAAGCCATATCAGCATACGCTCCAGCATTATTGCTATTTGCTTGCAGACTCTTTTGGATGTTTTGTTCGGCAGAAATGTAGTCAACTTCATTTATTTGAGCTTTGGCTAAAATATGATATGAATCTTTTCTCCTGAAATTATAGGGGTCTGGATATGGATCAAGTTCTATGGCTTTTTCTAATACTTCAATTGCTTTTTGATGCTCTCCTCCTAATAAATAATAATATCCCAATTGAGAAAGCATTTCTGCGTTAATCTCTTCATGGTCTTTGACCATTTCTAAAATTTTAACAGCCTCTTTTACTTCTTTTTTCTTTTCGAAAAGATCGTTTGACAACTCATATTGGGCATAAACATTTTGAGGATCTTGTTCTATTATTTTGCTATGAATTTCAGTAGCTTTTTGATAATTATGATCTTCCCTATAGAGGTTTCCTATTTCTATTGGTAGACTATGATTTTGGGGGAAGAGACCGGAAGCGCTGTCCAATAAACTAATAGCAGCTTCAATATTCAGATAATTTGATTTGACAATGTATGCCTGAACAATATTATCAATATAGGAAGGTTGATTGATTAATGATTCTATAAAATGATATAGGTCAATATCTTTGTCAATTAAGTCTTCTCTGGTATTAATAAATGCTGCAGGTAAACCAGGCCGCTTTTGTGTTGAAAGATATGCTTCAATTCCTTGTGCAAAGTATTCTCGTTCATTTAAATCTGCATACCAATCAAGCGTGTAATTTCCTCTTTTTGCTTTTATATACAATGACTTCAGATCTAAAGTCTGTTTTGGAGTAAATAGCCAGTGAATGAGATGCCCAAACTCATGAAAAGCAACATTGTACTTTCCGAAAGTATTTTCTATTTGTTGAATTTTATTGCTTGTGGTATGATGGCCACCCTGTCCTTTTAAATCATCACTTAACCTCATCCCAACCGTTCTTGTTCCGCGAGTATTTTCGAGGTGAGGGCAATTCCATAACAAATGATGGAAATCCATAAAGTATACCGTAGAACCTGAAATATAAATTGCTTCCATAAAACCCTTAAAAGGTTCAGTATTAATGAGGATATTCTTTTGTAATATTTCATCACAAAGGTGAAAATTGATAAAAACTTTTCGAAGAAAAGGAAATTCATTTGGGGTTTCTTTTTTAGAAAAATCGTATTTAAACTCTTGTATTAGAATATTGTGTTCATCTTTTAACTTTCTCAGAGATTCCGCAATAAAATAATGTGCTATGCCATAATTTGGTTTTCTATCTAAAATGCTAAAAGCATGGTTTATACATGCTCTATAATTCTTCATATGGAATTCAGTAGCAGCTTTTAGTATCAACATATCAATATCCAAAGTAACCTCATCATATTCCATCTTCATTAACAAATCTGCTTTTTCAAATTGGTTATGCATTAGGAGGCTATCAACTTCCAAAAGACTTTTTTCAGTGGTTATCATTACACTTGAGTATTCTGCAGGAGAATATCCTCTCCCTAATAAGTGATGTGCAGCATAGTTTAATGGATTTGATTCTAATGCTCTATTAAGATATTTAGCACTTTCATTTATATCATTTCCATATCGGGATAAGTAGCCTCCCATTTCACAAAGTGCTTCTGAGTTTGTTGAATCTATTTTCAGTGCTTTATTAATTGCATTTAAAAAAGAATTAATATCACGGTTTTTATTCAAAACATTTGCATAATTAATCCAGCTAACAATATGGTTTGAGTCTATTTCTATTGCTTTCCGAACATATTTTAATGAAGCATCTATATGGTTAAGATCAAGAGCAATTAGTGCTTTACAATTCAGGGCATCAACATTAATAGAATCCATTTCCAATGCTTCTGAACATAAACGCTCTGCTTCTTGATAATTCATTGTAAAATAGGCCCAATCAGCTTGTAGAATTAGTGAGAAAATGCTGTCTGGGAACTGGGTTTTGACTGTTTGAGTATATTCTTCAACCTCATTAAACCGATAGTTACTTTTAAACTCCTTAATCTTTTGCTCGGCCTCTTTTATACTAGAAATTTTAAAGGCGAGATCTGAATGCTTTCTGTTACATGCAAAGCAAGAAATTAATATCAAAATGAATAAGCTATATCTCATAAGTTTTATGCTTTTGGTTCTGTCAGTTTTTATCTATCTTTAGGATAAACTTATCCCCTTTGATTTCAGCACAATACACTTCTGTTTGAACTTCTTTATCTTTAATCAATATTGCGAATTTTTTATACTCATTTTCTTTATTTATGTTATGCATTGGGAAAAAATACTGTGCTGCGAATTGTTTCATTAAATACTTAGCCTGCAAAATGTATTGCGATTTCTCCCAGGGATCTGAATTTGAAAAAACGATATCAATTTTTTCAGTTTTTGATTTTAAATACTCATAGTCATTTTTATAATCCCCTTTATAGTCGCCATTGTGATAAATAACAATTCCATCAATTATAATTAAAAATGCAGATTCGAATACTCCAGAATGTTTAGAGTTTATTGTATATACCTCAATTGTTTCATCTTTGTAGTGTGATCGTGGATTTCTTAAACAATGATATTTTTCTTCTGATGAGAAATCCCAACCAAAGAAATAAGTAATATTTTCGATTTTTTTATCCCAATCGAGAATTAGAGGATCATAATGGTCACCATGTTCATGCGATGTAAATATAAATACATTATAGTCTTTTATTTCATCAGGATCTATATAACCAGATAGCAGATTCTTGACGGGTTGTTTTTCCCATTTAAAATCATACTTTTCCTGATAATCAAAAATGAGGAAGTTGCTCTTCGTTTTTATTGCCCATCCAGAATGACCCAGATACACAATGGAGATTTTATTATTATTCAAATCTAGAGGGTTTCTGTCACTTTTCTGAGCCTTTAATGTTGCCATTATAACAATTATACCACAAACCAATAATATTTTTCTCATCTTGTTAAGTCTTTTTTTATTCTTATCCCATCCATAGGTGATTTCTATTTTATCAATACAATTGGCTTGTTTTGTAGCCCTTGATTGGATGTTAACCGAATGAAATAGGTTCCATCTGCAACTCTTCTTCCTTTTGAGTTTTTACCATCCCATGAGGCAGAATGATTGCCGTAATCCTTCATTTCATCCATCAGAATATTTACTAAATTCCCATAAGGATCATAAACTTCTAGCTTGATTCTAGTTTGATTATAAATTTGGAAATGTATAGTTGTTTTATCATTAAATGGATTTGGATAATTCTCCAGAACGATATTAGAATTGTATAATTCCTGCGAAACTATAGCACTCGGTGTGAGAAATATTTCTGCCCAATCATTTTGCCAATAAAGAGTAATAAGTAAAGAATTGTTTAGGGAGTTAAAAGTTGGGTAAATGATATAATCATCCTCATAAAACAGCTCAGGTTCACTACTAAAATTAGGGTCGAATTTATATATCCCAGGCAGTTCATAACCTGCGATATAATAATTGTTTTCCAAATCTTTTGCTATACCATCGCTACCTGCTAATGATGTATTGGCCATTGTATAAACTGTAGAGTCGGTTAGATTTACTGCAAGAACTGGAGGATTGGGTTTGTCAAGACAAACTAATATTCGATTGAACTCAGGCTCATAAAGCAAGCCATTTGGTCTATCAATTCCATTACCCTCAGCAAAAACCCAAAAATCTCTTGTAGCCGGATTGATTTTGAAAACCCTATCTCCAAATCTTTCTGTAGCGATTATATTTCCTGAATTAACGGCAACTAATCCTGTCAATAGACTGACTCCCTCATCAGATAAATTCAAATCCATAACTAACGATCCTGTTTCCAAAGAGTACCCCTTAATTCTGCCACCCAAAGCTGTTCCATATATCGTATCATCAACGATTGCCAAGGCATCTATCATACCAGCATTTTCAACAAAGTAGCTTTGATTACCAAGGTTGTCAATTGCAACTAAATCTCCTCCACCTCCATAATTCGATACTAAATATCGATTGTGCATCGAATCAATAATGATTTTTTGTGGTTGAATTAATAAGTTCTGTGCATTTATTGATAGAGTGGTGATTAGGAGCACTGTTAAAATGATTACTTTTTTCATATTATCCAATTATGTGGTGTAATTATTAATTAGTTTTTTCTTTTAATGGATACTTATCACCATCACTGTCAAAATCATACATTCCTGAAATAATTCCATTTTCATTTCTTGTAAATTGTATCCTGTACTTTTCTTCATTTATATCCTTATACTTGAAAACATCATTACCCATAGGTATCATTTCTTGCTTTATTGAATTACCACGTTGAAGTATCAATCCTTCTCTTTCGATACTGATTTTAATGTTTTTATAAATTCCTTGATATTCTGATAACTCCAAACTACCTATGTTTTTTGGATTTAATTCAATTTCTTTCCCAGCAATAGACCATTCAAGCTTGTGTTTTTTTAAGCTATCTGTCTCTGTTTTTAGTAATTCCTTTGCGGCCTCCAACTGCGCAACAATTAGTGCTTTATCAGAAGAACATGGAAAATCTGGAATTACACCATTAATGTAGTTCGTTTTAGAATAGGGATTTATTTCCTGGGAATAGGGTACTTTCAGGTTTATTAGTATATCAGGAAAGCTCATATAACGCACTCCGTGCGCTCCTCCTCTTGTTTTTTCTCCCACTATTTTGGCTCTTTTCAGTTGCTGTAACTGATATGCCAACACTTCAGCCGAAGAATAAGAATAATTGCTCATTAGAATGTAAATTGGTACTTCAGTTATTCTTGGACCAGAAACCCATTCTTGTGTCCATCTTTGCTCTGTAATGCTATCCTTGCGAATAAAATTATCTGTCAGATGTGTACTTTTATCAAAAAAATAACTGCTAATTAGTTGAGCCATAGCTTCATCTCCACCGCCATTCAACCGAAGGTCAATTATCAATGCATCGCTATTAGCAACAAAATTCATTGCAGCAATAGCTGTTGGTCCTGCTGATTTTGGATTGTTGAATGTAGTTAGATTTATATACCCAATATTTCCAGTCTGGATTTCTACTTTTTGAAAACCAAAATTATTTTCAGGATATCCTAGCTTTATTTCAGCCAATAAGTCATCTGGAATCTTTTCATAGGGATAAACCCTGATATGGTCATCATTAGATATTTTACGTAAGTCTTTTGTTAGTTGAGAGGTGAAGTCCTTTACATTTTTAAATTGATGGTAGTCTCCTTTTTTTTGTTTTTCATTTAAGTAGTTAATCATTTTTAAGGATACTTCAGGTAAAGGGTAGTATTCGAGAAATATTTCTTTAGTTTTCTCAATGATTTCCGAACGATTTCTGCTGGTGAGTTGATCATTTTTATAGCTATTACTTTTCTGAGAAAATGAACTGTAAGGGTTAATAATTTGCAATAAAAGAACCACTAATACACTTAGAATTTTTGATTTCATACTTTTCATTTCTTTATTTGACATATTTTCTGTTGAAAACATAGATGTTTATTTATTTCTACTTTTTTTAAAATCAATAAAAACCATCATTCTTCGGGCAAACCGCCCACGAAGTTCAAACCTTCCAGATTTCGTATTCTTGTTTTTGATTGATTATTAATTCTTATATACTTTCCACCACTGGAAACACCTGAAAAAACACCATATCCATTTTCGATGTTTGTATAAACTCCTCTATTCATTACTACTGTACTAGATGGTTGATAAGACTCATGATAGGCATAGAAACTATATTCAGAAGTGGCTATAACAAACTCAATTTTGCCGTGGTAGCGCTCTAAGCTATTGGATGATGGAATGGTTTTTAATAAATTGCTATAAAAGTCTACGCCTACTACTGGGACATTGATGCTTTCTCCTCCAAACAAAGTTCTAGAAGTCACAAAAGGGAAAGGCCAATCAACATATTTAAAAACAGCTGTATTTGGTTCATTTGGTACCTGCTCCATATAGTGAAATCGAATATATGGTTGGTAAATACTAATATCTGCAATAGTTTCAAATGAAAATGTGCTGTTTTTTTCAAACGAAATGAAATACATAGGAACAGTAACCCTTATTGCAGAGGAGTTATGTAGATTTGTTTTAGAACGGATTATTTCCCCTGATTTAGGATTCTTTATTTCTAATAATAAAGGTTGATTGATATCTAACCTATTGATTGTTCCAGCATAATAAACTTGCATTTTGGGGGCATAAAAAATCCCTTCTTTTTTATTATAAACTGTGATGGTATCAAATTCGATTATTTGATTCCCGGATAATACTTTTACATCCAATTTGTGAGAATATAAATTAGAATCAGGGATTTTAGCAGTCTGATATATGTTTTCGGCTGACAAAAAAGCTTTTTCGATTCTGATATAACTGATGCTATCTTTTGGATTAATGAGTCCATATACGATCGTTATATCTTTGTATTCATCAAATAGCTCTACTGTTTTATCGCAAGATGAAAAAATGAAAAGGCTTGTGATGAGTATAGTTGCTATATAAGCCTGAACAATGGTATTCTTTATAGCGCAATTTTTTCGGTTTGTTATTTTGCAATAATAATTCATACCTCTTTATTTATCATTTAGTGAGTGAAAGGCGAATGTTTTAATCCCCAGCTTTGTAAGCTTTTTAATCGCCTTGTCTTTCTTTTTTGGTGTTTGTCCCTGAATTGCTTCAGGAATCATATACATATCGAAACCTATTTCTTGTCCTTCTAATATGGATTGAGAAATAAATTCTTCCGCTAACAGCCCTATCACCATAATTTCTTTAGCATTATTCTGCACCAGAAAATTGAGGAGCTCCTCAGATGAAAATGCATTGGATTTCTCTCTGCTTATTATATTCTCATTCACTAAAACAAGCCGCTTATCAAATTGCATGGCTATAGTATCATGAGATGTATACACTAGCGGAAACGAAAATGACAGGTTTAGTATTTTGTGAATTCTCTTTATATAAACAACATGATCAGGGTCTAGAATCTCGATTATTCTATTAGCAGCATCCATTGTATTTTGAGAAGCACTCTCTGATAATTTCCCATTCGTATTGTATTCCTGAAAACCCATGACTATCAGAAATTTATCCACAATGAAAGTGCTCTTTTGTGAAAAACAAAAATGCGTGCTTTCGATACCGATTAATAAAAATAGGATTAGAACTCCTCTCATATTCATGTTGTAGTTAATGATTAAATTTATTTATTCCTTTTTCAGTTTTTCTAAAATCTTTTCCAGTTCAACCTTATGTTGTGCATCTAAGGTCTTTTCTAAAATCTTTTCGACTGCAATTTTATAAGCTGCAGTTAGTGCCTCACTGGAGGCAACTTCTATATCTGGTTTGATACCAACACTTTCCCAATTCGGTTCGTTTGATTTGCAAATAGGAAATTGAGTTAAAACATCTCCTTTTACTATAAGAATATCAACGGGGTGACCTCCTCCTTTGGTTGTTTCTCCAACAATTATGGCTCGTTCTAATTTTTGAAGTGAAAAAGCCAATCCTTCAGCTGCTGAAAATGTCCTTTTATTGGTTAGAACATATAAATCAACTTCGGGCATGCGCTTGCCTGGGACATCGGTAAGGGTCCAAAATTCTTGATTCATACTCGTATCTCTGCAACTCATACTTCCAAGATATTTTAGTTGAGGAGGGAGAAAATAATTCAATAGCAGATCATTTCCTTCCCCTCCTCCATTATCTCTCAGGTCAATAATAATGGCATCTGAATTTGATAAAAACTGCATACTCCCGATCAAGGCCTGGTTAGATGTATCAGAGATAGTGAAATAACTCAGTTTTAAATAACCCACATTTCCTTCTAGTAGCTCAACCTTTTTATACCCAAAGTTCTCCCTTTTGTCCATTTCCAAATACATTTTATTGAGCTCTTGAATCTCTTTTTCAGGCAATAAATGATGGTATGCTTTAACTTCCCATGCTTCCTCCTGGCTATAAAAAACAAATAGGTGTTTATCGTTATCAATAAATCTCATATCAGAAGTCAATTTATTACAAAATTCATTCACTTCATTTAAAGAATCGTAAGCACCCTTTTTATACTGACTGATGATATATTCTCCCATTATTTTTCCAGTCTCTGCAGATAAGTATTTATCCCTCATTATGGATGCCGTATTATTCACCACTTCTCTTTTGAATTCTTCATTAAATACTAATTCCTCTTGTGCATATACTTGAAATACGAGTACGATCAACATTATAAAGGAGATGATTTTTTTACCTGTTTTCATTGGGTTTATGATTTATAATTTCAATTTATTTTAAATTAATTGATGACTTCGACTCCCATACTTATAAGCTTCCTGATTGACTTGGATTTAGTTCTTTCTCTATTGCCTAAAATGGCATTGGGTACTAAAAACATTTTGTATCCTAATTCTAATCCTCCTCTGGTGGTATGTGTAACGCACCTCTCAGCGAGCAAGCCCACAATAATGATTTCTTTTGCATTTTTACCTTTAAAGTATTCTACTAATTCGCTATTATTAAAGGCATTGCCATCCTCTTTGATATAGATGTTGCTATTTACGATTTGCAAGCCTTTACAAAAGTCCAGATCAGCAATTGTATCAATAGAAATTCCTTTAAATGATAGCGAGGAAACAATCATTTCAGTTTTCACATATACAATATTATCAGGATCTACACAGCCAATTATCTTATTTACATATCCGATGAATTCATATGTTGCACTATCAGGAATTTTGCCTTGAATATAGTCTTCTTGCATATCCAATACAATTAAATACTTATCCTGAAAAAAATCTTTGTCTTGTGATTTTGCTGACAAGTTGAATATCGTTAGAATGAGCAACAGGAAAATAATACTATTCGTTTTCATATCTGTAGTTCTTATTGATCAAATGAACATCCTTAATTTATGGAAGCTTTTTGCTTTAGCAATTGAATTGTTTGAGAATCAACCCAATAAATATCACCTTTCCCGTCAACTCTTCTATGGAAGAATAAATATTTACCATCGGGTGAAACACTAGCTCCAAATTCTGTTTTAGTGGCATTAATCTCAACTCCCATATTTATTGGTTTTCCCCAGCTATCATCATCATTTTTAAAACTAATAAACAACTCTGGCTTACCTCGGCCACTTGGTTGCGCATCCATTATCATATAACTTTCGTCAGGAGCAACATAGGGATGAGAATAGAAACTTGAATTTATTTCACCCTCTAAATATTTAACATCTGGATATTCCTCATTTATGTATTCAGCCTTATATATTCCACGGACTCCATCATAATTACTAGAGAAATACAAAGTTCTACTATTGGTAGGACAAACAGACATACACCATTTTTTATTCACCGGACTTAAAAAATACTGTGGTTCACTCCAAGCACTTGGTGTTTTTTCTGTAAACCACAAATCACCATCATATTGATCATTTCTGTTTTCTTTTCTCTCTGAATAGAAGAATATTTTATCCTCATAAGGAGACATAACAGGTTCAAATTCAAAAACATCTTCGGCAAATGGAGCCAAATTGGGTTCAGACCATTTACCATCTATCAATTGAGAGTAAAAAATTCTATTTTGTGAACCTTCATAAGTAGGTCTTCGTGTAAAAAAATAAACGGTTCCATCTTTAGAAAAGGTGCCACTGAATTCAAACTCCTCTGTAGAAATAATTCCCGGTGCAAAAATCTCTGGTATATTTCCCGGTGGTTTTTGATTGAAATACAAACGATCAGAACTTTGAGCATTGCTCACTTCTATAATAAGTGCGAATAGCAGCATACTTAATACTTTTAGTTTCATACTTTGTTTCATCCTATTTGGTTTTATAGGGCTCGTTAAAATTCTGATTTGGTTCCAGGTATAATGTCTCGTTGAAATAGTCAAATACCAAGTTGAATTTCATCAGTAATGGAAGACCGATTGTCGTATTTATATAGTTTCCTTCGTTATCCGATTCCTCAAAAATGGCAGGGACATTCATCATTTCATAACCTGCTATATTTAAGTATTCAATACTCCCATTGTAGCCATAAATTTCACCAGAAGCACCAGTTCCTAAATATATTTTCTCAGTGTTTGGTCTATCAAACCCTAGCTTTTCGTTTATGGGTAGGGCTACTGGATCGATTCCCCCTAAATCAATAAAAATGTCATGATCAATGCTTTCTTTACCTTTCATCTTGAGATGCATAGGAATGCTATAAGAACCTTCTGCATTTCGTGTCATTTTGATTTGGTTTCCATTTCCAACATATTCGAAGGTCTCTTTTCTATGTAGAACAACAACTCTTCTATCGAAATCTATCTCCACTACAAAATGTTTGAAGAATGCACCACAAACTTGGCCAGCAATTCCGGGGAAATAATTGAAAAATCCTGATTCCTTTGAAGTTACTAGTGCATCTTGATCTTTAAAAAGAATTTCACCAAATGCAATTGACAAACCATATGCATTACTAGAATTAACGCCATCGCCTTCTCCTGCACCGGTTACTAGTGTGTTACCATCTTTTTGAATGCCTAATGAATCTGTAATATCGCTACCATAAAACCAAAGTTTATCCCACATCACTCCATTATCAATCAGCATTTTAATATCCATTCCGTTCATTCTGGCATCAACCATCAGGTTCATATCATAAAACTCGAATGGGATGATGTATTCGTTTTTTAACTCATCGGCTATGTAAAAACCGGGGGGGGGGCCCAATGAAGAATTTGCCAGGTCAGTAGTGTCTGATTTATTTTCTTTAGACTTTATTTGTGATTGGTTTGAGGATGGTCCACAACTTACTAAAATGGTCAAGAAAATTATACAAAAGAGATTCATTGATTTCAGAATATCGTTCATTTTATTTGTTTCGTTTATCATCATGATATTTAGGATTTACTCTTTCTTTTTCTTCTTTGTGATAATTCATGTAGTAGTTTAATTGCCATGTTTGAATCTTCTTCAGGAACAAAAATGTGATCATGATAATAACCAGCCATAAGGTTACAGCTTATGTGATGATCCGTAAATTTCTTACTGATTATTGCGCTTAAACCAACCAATTCAAGAGAAGAATTTACATTTAACGTAATCCAGTTCATGGTTACGCTATAAGGTAACTTCAAGCTATCAGCTATTTCTTTTTTCAAGACAATAGTTCTGCCTTCAGTTTCAACTATAGAAGCCATTATATTCTCCTCTTTAATATTTTTTACATGATCTATTGAGCAGAAAACAAAGACCCCTTTTTTCAGTTGTGGTGATAGGTTTTTTAAAACGTAATTTATATCAAGTTCCGGGTCCATCAGTTTGCCCTTTTATTCATGAATTTAATGGTTTGCTTAAATTTTATTGCATAAATAAGTAATGAAATTCCAACAACTATGTTTACGATCAAGCCAAGCCATGAAGCTTCAATACCAAATGCTCCTCCAGTCAACCAATGGGGCCCTGTAATAATTGGGCTAATAAATCCACCTTGATCCATCCCTGAATTATTCATGCCGAAAACTCCAGCTTGAAAAAAATTCCAGCTGAAATGAACAGCCCAACCCATCCATATTCTTCGTGTTAATATGAAAGGAGCAATTAATGTAATTTGAATGACACTAATAGAAAGTGATGTGAATATTGTCGCGTTGTCATTGATAAAATGCATTCCTCCAAAAAATAAAGACACGATCAGAAAAGAAATCGCCGTACCTAGTTTCTCTTCTAATAGTCGAAAAATAATAACCGTGAAAATTAATTCTTCAATAAAAGAGCCCTGGGCATATCTGAAAATCCTGGTGATAAGGATGTTCCAGCTATTAATATAATCAATGGTGTAATAGCCTAAAACAAATAGCACAGCTGTGATTATTATCACCATTCCTCCTCCTATTACTATCCCCCAACCCAAATCTATATGCCATCTTTCGAAATTGAATTCAAAGGCTGGCCTTTTTTCGATTCTTTTTGTATAAAACCTATAGGAATAGATCAATAGACCGATAATAATGATTGCTTTAAAGGCCTTTAGTGTCGATAATACAATTACCTCCTCCATTTTATCGAGAATAAATATCGTTATCACATTATTAACCAGGAGCATAGGAATTAAAAATAGGATAGCAATAATAATTCTAGAAAATGGAGAATATATAAATTTCTGAATCCTGTTTTTAGGTATTCTATTTAAGAATAGTTGGTTTGATTTTATAAGTATCATTATTGTGTATTTATGTGCAAAACTCTCAACTATTTGCATTTTTTTATAATAAATGTGATATTCAAGAGATTTAGGTGACAAAATGGGCAAAAGAGTTGATGAATTACGTTTATCACAAATTTTATTTAGGGTAGAAACATTGAATTATATTTGTAAAATGCTAAATCACAGGAAAACTTCATTGCGTAAATTTCTCTTCCATTGTATTTTTTGGATCGGATTATTCCTTTTGACTTTTCTATCACTTGCCAGATACGGTGAGCTTCTGTTTTCTTTTCAATTCAGTTTAGTTTTATTAGGACCACTGATAATTCCCACCTATTTTCACGCTTATATTTTTGAAAGATTTTTCCAGAAAAAGAAATACTATTTTTATGTTGTTATTACATTATTGATCATTTTCAGCTTTGGATACTTCAATGCTTGGCTACTAACTTTATTTCATAAAGAGATCAAATCAGAAACATATTTAACGCTAACTATATTTATGTTTATGTATCCTGGCTTGAAGTATTTAAGGATAGGTAGCAAAACTCAGTTTAAATTAGATTTAGAAGAGAAAAAACGAATTAAAGCAGAAAATGAGTTGCTAAAATCGCAAGTTAACCCCCATTTTATGTTCAATACACTGAATAGCATATATTCTTTAATTATTTCTGAGGATAAAAAGTCTGGAGAAGCTGTTCTAAAACTTTCAGGCTTAATGCGATATATGCTTGAAAATTCAAAAAACAAAACTGTTTCCTTGCAACAAGAATGTGATTTTCTACATAATTATATAGATTTGGAGAGAATTCGCTTGAATGATAGGTGTGAAATTAAATTCGAATTTACAGGTAATTTTGAAGGCAAAAACATATCCCCTATGCTATTCATCCCTTTTGTTGAAAATGCATTTAAACATGGAATAAGCGCACAATCAAACATGAACTATATTAAAATCTTAATGAATTCTGAAAATAAGGAAGTGTCACTTCATGTAGAAAATAGAATAGCACCAGCGAGTAATATTTCAGCGCAAAAACAAAACAAAATTGGGATAGATAATGTCACTCAGAGATTAGATTTGCTATATCCTGAAAAGCATAAGCTTCAAATTTCTGAGGAGGATGGTATATACATCATTGACTTAAGAATACTCCTATGAAACTAAATTGTGTGATCATTGACGATGAGTATTTAGCTCAAAATGTTTTGTTTAGTTATATAGAAAAGCTAAATGATTTACATTTAGTGGCAAGATGTAATACTGCCCTGGAAGCCATAACAACTCTAAATACTCACAAGGTTGATTTGATTTTTTTAGACATTAATATGCCAGAAATTTCAGGCTTAGATATGCTGAAAATGCTAGAAAACCCTCCCAAGGTTATACTGACAACAGCCTATTCTGAATTTGCACTAGAAAGTTATAATTTTGGCGTAGTAGATTATCTATTGAAGCCTATTCCATTTGAACGTTTCGTTAAAGCAGTAAATAGAGTGCATGCATTACTCAGCAAAGGTGATGAACTATCGTCAGAAAAATTTGATGCAAGTATCATGCTCAAACAGGATGGTATATTCTATAAAGTGTTGTTCGAAGATATTCTATTTATGGAGGCCAATGGAAACTATATCAAAGTCTATACAACATCAAAAGAATTCCTGATCAGGGAAAAACTCCACCTTATTGAAAAGCAAATCCCTCCATCCTTGGTGGCGAGATCACATAAATCTTATCTTGTATTCTTAAATAGAATATCAAAAATAAGCGGGAATAAAGTTTTTATTCAGAATTATAAAATCCCAATTGGTGCTTTTTATAAATTGGAATTTCTTAAAAAGATTGAACATAAATATTAAAGATGTATTGGCCCCTCAATACCCCAAAGCAGTCCAATTAATTCTGTCAATATTGACTTTTTTTAAATAATCCGATAATACTTAGAACAAGACCATCGGAATATCAAACGAAGAATAGCCATCAATACTGGATTTAAAGAATTCGAGTCAGCCCAAAGAGCTCTAGCAGGAATAGAAATAGTAAGTATCATTAGAAAGAAGCAGATAGAAAAATCAATAGAAAATTTGCTTGTAAAATTAAATAATGAAGGAATGGGAATCAGATCAATTTCTCGTATACCATAATATTTAATTATATTTGATTTTTAAAATTGAGTTGGATATAAGATGCTATTTTTATCTTAATAACAGCATCTTATTTCTGTCCACAAATCTCCCAGCCGATAATTCATAAAAATAAATTCCAGATACCATGGCATTCCCATTAGCATCATTGCCATTCCATTGAATACTATAATTTCCCGCTGGCTGTCGAGAACTAACAAGTGTATTAATTAGTTGACCAATAGAGTTGTAAATTTTCAATTGAACAAAGGCTCCTCTATTGATATCATATTTAATTTGGGTAGCTGAATTAAAAGGATTGGGGTAATTTATTTCAAGATGGTGAATCTGCTCCTTTTCAATTTCTTCTTCAATACTAGAAGGGAGATCCATAGCATAGCGCATTTTATTAGTTGAGTTGATGGCGGAGATAATAAATAAAGTATCTCCTGAAACAGCCATCCCATTTGGGTTCTTAAAGGAAACGTCAGGAACTATACCATCTTTATCAAGGTATTCTCCATCACCAGCATAAACGGAAACTTCACCATCCAATGTGGTTTTGTAAATTTTATTTTCGCTAATTGCGGAACTAAAAAGCGAGGCTTTCCAAAATTTTAAATACCCAATTTTCCATTGCCCAGTAGCTGGAATAGTAGCAAAAAGCTCTTGTGTGCCATCCGTATTGATTTTTGTTATTCTACCATCTCCAAGATTACTAATGTAATAGTTTCCTTCTTCATCTTGGGTTGCTCCGCTAGGCTTATAAATCGATCCTCCCGAAGCAAATGTGCTGATATTACCTTCTGGTGTTACTTTTATCACTTTCCCAGGATTTGGATGTGCTAGACCAGGATTAATCGTGCAAATAATATCGCCATTATAATCTTTATATAATGATGCAACACCCACCGATGATTGAACAAATATAGTAGAACTACCATCAGGGGCTATTTTTAGTAAGCGACCATTTTGGTAGCTGCTTCCTATGATGGTATCATTATCTCCCCAAACCATGTCAACAATACCTACAAATCCACTTGCAAATACTGAAACAGTTCCATCTGGGGCAATTTTATAAATGTTTGAACTATCCCATCCTCCAGATGCGAAGATACTTCCATCCTCATGATATAATATGGCATCTACATTTATACTGCTTGAGAGGTCTCGGCTACTTATTTCCTGTGCGTTTAATACATTTGAAAATGCAAGTAGTATGCAGATCGAAAGAAAATTGATATAATCTGTACTTATTTGTTTCATAATTTACTCTATTTAATTGATTATTATTTTGGGCGAAAATAGAGCATAATCTAGCAATAAGGGACTTTCTCGATGGAGAGAGACTAATAGTTAAAAAAAATACCAAGATTTAAGTGTTATCTTCTTTCATCATGTTTTCTTTCATAAACTCTGTTGGACTTTTTCCAACAAACTTCTTAAAAATCTTATGAAATGATGATTTACTGTTAAAACCTGCATCATATGCGATGGCAATTATTGTCAGATTTTTGTTTTCTTCCTTTAGTAATTGAGTTTTAACTTCATCAACTCGATACTTGTTAATGAATTCGTAGAAGTTCATTTTATAGTGCTGATTGATTACTTGTGACAAAGTATGCTGTTTAATATCCAATGCCTTCGCTAGATTTGATAAGTTAATTTCACTATCCAAATAGAGTTTCTTATCAATCATTGCTTCATCCAGTTTTTTGGAATACTTACTTAAATCAGATGCTGAGAGTGTGGAAGTTTTATACTTGGTCTTGCTGATTTCCAATTGAAAAAGCTTCTCGGGTTGCTGAATAAACGTATAAGCAATAACAAATATAAAAATGCTCAATGAAATTGAGATAAATTGCATGATTTCGATGCTGGTTTGATCGGAAATAAAAGAAGCACCCATTCCCACCAAATCAAGAACTTTATATATAGCATACACCAATACTAATCTTTTTATCCCATCAATATGCTCAAAACTGGTATTTGCAAAACCCTTTTTATAATTCTTTTCGAAATCCCATATTACATATATGCTTGCTGCTAAATATGCAAAACTATAGACAATGATGAACCCAGAACTTAATGACAAACTTTTAGGTGAAGTAATATAATTTTCAAGCCAATGAATTTTTATTTCAGCAAATAAAAGATAGAACGGGATTACATCTATCAACATATAAACAAAGGGGGATAAATGAAGCAATTCATACCACTTAAATCTATAATTTGCATGAACACCTATTTTAACATAAAAATAAAATGCAGGCGGTAAGACATACCAAAGCAAAAAGGAGGAGCCTATTAAATGCGGGAACATCTTATAAAGATGACTGAGTACAATAAAATTAGAAAATAGTAGGATGGTAATTGTAAAAAGAAATAGAGCTAAAAAGCGGTTGGCTTTTTTATTCCCTTTCTGATGCCTGAATATATTTATAGAAAATACAAATCCAAATACAATAGAAATGGATATAATGATTACCCATGGAGTAATTAACACAGTAGTTTCAGGGTTCTGTAGCATTGATTAGGCAAAGGTAAAATAATTTCTATTTACACACCAACAAACGATAATTAAGGCTCAAGCACTATCTTTATCCCAGAATTATCACCCTACAAGCAGTTTATTTCAAATTGAGATTCACCTTAAGCTATAGAAATGTAGAGGAATTGCTTTCCATAAGAGGAATAGAGGTTGAGCATTCTACTATTCAAATATGGTTTTTATTTTAGCCCTTTGATTGAAGCGAACATGCATAAAAGGAAACAGAAGGTCAATAATAGTTGGAGGATGGATGAAACCCAAGGCCACTGCTTTTAAAACTTTTTTTCTTTAGCTGTATAATAATTAATTATATTTGATTTTTAATTTTAACGTTGGATTAATGTGACAGAACCTTCTAAGTATTTTTATCTGGGGATTTTATTTTTTGGTTATAGGTCTGCTCTTAGTTTTTATTCCTGGCAAAAACACTAGTTCTGTTTGGGTTGATAAATTTAGATTGTAAATTTGTATGCGTTTATTTTATGCATTAAAAACTTTATATTTGTCGCATATGACATCTTCTATTCTATGAGTGAATTGACTATTTGGCTTGTAATTGCTATCCTGGCTATATTTCAGGGATTTTTTTTATCCGTGGTTATTATTATTAAATCTGCAGGAAAAAACTCTGCGAATCTACTATTGGGCCTATTTATTTTATTAATCTCTTTGTCGTTGATTGGAAGAATATCCCCTAATTTTTCAGCATTGAAAGACTCTTTTCTTCTGGGTGGTTTGATGGACATTATTATTTTCAGCTATGGGCCATTGTCCTTTCTTTATCTTAAAAATTTGTTTGAGGAGAAATACTTTCCTGGTTGGAAAGATTATCTCCATTATGTTCCTTTGGCAATATTTCTATGCTATTTCTTTTTCCGGTTGTTATTACCCCGACAGTTTGAGAACTCTATTTTTTATGCCAACCTAGGGTATGTATATTTCTTTTTGGAATTAATGGCGATAGTGCAAAACGCGATTTACATCACTATTGGGTACAAAATGGTGAATGACTATGAAAAAAGGTTTGTAAAAGAATTGTCGTTTTTACCTCAGGTAAAATACATCAAGATTTTTCTGGCAGTTATTTCTGTAATCATTTTATTGTGGTTTTATGGATTTGTTTCCAAGTTTGTCGATGGCCTTCAATTTAGCACAGTTTTCACCTATAACTTCGTTTGGGTGTTGATTTCCTTTTTAACTTTTTTGTTTGCCTATTTTAGTTTTTTCGATTCAGACATACTATCCATTCCTGAAAAACAGGCTAAATATGAACAAGGTTATTTTTCAGATGATTTTTACATCGACCTCAATGAGAAATTGGAAAAAGTAATGAATTCTGAAAAACCTTTTCTAAACCCTAAATTAACATTAAATGAACTAGCCAGACAGATGGGTAAAAAACAACGGGATTTATCGAGGGTAATCAATGAATACCACAACAAGAATTTTTATGAATTTGTCAATACCTATCGAATTCAAAAGTTCAAAGAATTGGTACAACTGGAAGAAAATAAAAATTACACAATTCTTTTCCTGGCTTATGAGTCAGGATTTAATTCTAAAGCCACTTTTAATTCTGCTTTTAAGAAAATAACGGAACTCACTCCACGTGAGTATATTAACAAAATTGCAAGTTAACTTCAACTTTTTTTTAGCAAGTAAATTTGTCCGAAAGTAAGTGTTCGGACGATTAATACGTTTTGCCAACATAGTTTTGCTTCATATTTAATAATTAAAAGTAAAATCATGAAATACATTATTACATTGCTTCTTTGCAGTATAATTCTACAATTATCCGCCCAGTATGTGAGTACAATTGCTACTATTCCAACTAATTTCGGTGACGGCATGATAGTCTCTCCAGATGGTGATGTGCTGGTTTCGGGTGGATGGAACAAGGATAATATTTTAAAAATTACAACCGAGGGTGTTGTATCAGACTATGTGACCGGATTGCCCGGACCGGTAGGAATGGGTTTTGATTCAGAAGGAAACCTTTACGTTTCAAATTATTCTGGTAATTCAATTAGCAAAGTTACTCCGGAAGGGGTTGTTTCAGAATTTGCTTCTGAGTTGGATGGCCCGGCAGGCTTGATAGTTAGTGATGGTGATGAAATATTCGTTACTTTATACGGAGCAAATTTCAGTGGGAATGGCAAAACTGTGCTCAAATTCGACTTAGACGGGAATTCTGAAATATATGCTTTTGGTTCTGGTATTAAGGATGCCATTGGAATTACAATGGATGAAAATCAATTAATGTATGTAACCAATTTTGCTGGTGGAGATGTTTTCACAGTTGATTCAAATCAAATTATCTCCAACTTCAGTATGGTTGCCGGAGCCAGTATCAATCAGATTGTTTATGCTGATAACTATGTGTATATCCCCAGTCCGAACCTGAGAAAAATTTTTCGGGTCAATACCACTGATGGAATTGCGGAACATTATGCCGGCACAGGCGGAAATCAGATAGTTGATGGTGAGTTGTTGGAAGCTCAGTTTAATAAGCCAAATAGTTGTGCAATAAGTCAAACAGGTGACACCCTCTATATCCTCGATGGTGCTCTTGGTAAGATTAGAATGATTCATATGAGCGAAATAACAGGTATTAACAGCAACAAAGAAAAGCCTAACAATTTTAATCTCGAACAAAACTATCCCAATCCATTTTCTTTAGCAACAAGTATCAATTTTACTTTAAATGAAGAAGAATTCGTAACACTTACCGTATATAATTTACAGGGTATATTGATTGAGCAGATTATCTCTACTACATTAAGTGCAGGAAATCACAGTGTGTTATTCAGTGCAAAAAATATTCCTAAGGGATTTTATTTTTATCAACTTGCTACAAGTAATTTTGTAGAAACAAAGAAAATGTTATTAAAGAGATAGCTAACTCAGTTAAAAATTAAATAAAATGAAACAATTAGGAACCATATTTGCTGTTCTATATATAATTCTTCTACTCTATTCTTGCGACTTTCAACCTTCTGACAAAAAGGATAAAAACCTTAATCAAGACTTAAAAGTTGTGTCGGATAGTATATCAATGCTGATGTCCAAATACCTTTACAATAGTACAGAACTTAGCACATACGAATATCTTGCTTTAGAAAAGAAAGTGATGGGTCTTGCGAAAACAGTCCAAACAAAACAAGAATTTATAAACGGGTTCAATGAGTTATGGAAAGATGGGTAGTGTACCATATGGCGCTTTTCCTTTTTCATGAAATTTATCTGCCTTAATATGAGCATCTTATAATAATTAAACCAATCAAATTCCAAAAGTATTGAAGTCTCCCATCAATAATGAAATTCCTTAGAGCCCGTTAAACAAGCGTTTTACTTTTTATAGTGTACCATATGGCACCTGACAAAATTATAAAATGTCTATTTTGATGAAATCAAATTATAATAAATGTATTTATTGCAAAGGTTTTTGCATAAAGAAAGGGAAAGGGTTTTTAATGAAAATGGATTGTTATATTTATTGATGGCTGAAGATAAAATTGATCAATTAAATCTGCATCTTTTTAATGGTTCCCCAATGATTTTATTGAATACTATATCTTGATACTAAAAATGAATTATTATGCACCAAACCTAACCCCTTAATACCCCAGAGCAGTCCAACTAATTTTGTCAATATTGACTTTTTTAAATAATGCAATAAAACATAGAGCAGGATCATCTGGATACCATGAGAAGAATAGCCATCAATACTGGATTTAAAGAATTCGAGTCAGATCAAAAAACTCTAGCAGGAATAGAGATAATAAATATTATTTGAAAGAATCAGATAGAAAATCCCAAGGCCACTGCTTTCAAAACATTTTATTTTTTAGTTGTATCATATTTAATTATATTTTATTTTTAATTTAACTTTGGATTAATGCGACAGAACCATGAAGCAACACTTAAAATAATTCATACGGAGCTTAATTCTATATGATGATTTGGAATTGATAATTTTCAAAACTAAATCTTCTCTCTTTTTTGAAAACTACTAGTCTCTCTCCATCGAGAAAGACGATTATTAATCATCGGCACTTTACATTTGCCTCAAAATTTATTAATTCAAAATAAAGAAAATAATGAAAAATCTGATTATGATATTTTGCCTCATACTTGTGGTTCCCATAATTACAAAATCACAAACATTTACAGCAATTGATGTTTACAATACCGCAACTGGTAGTGGGACAGGATTTATTGATTTTGATAACGACGGATATCAGGATTTAATTCAAATTGGGGGAAATGGCAACAAATTATGGAGAAACAATGGAAATGACAATTTTACTGAATTTGATGCTGGTGAGTTTTCAGAATTAATGCAGATTTCCATTGGCTTTAGCTGCGCCGATTATGATAACGATGGTGATTTGGATATATACCTGGCCAACGGACCATCAGAATTGAATCCTCAATATGGTTCAATACTATGGAGAAATGATGGCAATTCTAATTATTCAATGGCTACAGAGGGTGTCATTGGAGCCGAAAATGATTATTTCTCATTTTCCGGAATCTGGTCAGATTACGACAATGACGGTTTTGTAGATTTATTTTTACCCACAGGTACAAGTGGACTTATTCCTAATACAAACTATAAGAATCTACTTTTCCATAATATTGGTAATGGAACTTTTTCCAGAGATACGATTAGTGCTATTGTAAACGAAGCATTCGATCATTATAAAACGGCAACCTGGTCAGATTATGATCAGGATGGAGATCTAGATCTTTCCATTGGAGTATTTAATCAGTTTACAGCTGAAGAATCATATTGTTACTTTTATATTAATCAGCTCATCGAAACTGGAGAAGCTGAGTTTATCCGGGACACAGAATCACCTTATGCAAACGAACAAATGCAAGCAATGAATATAAGATGGATTGATTTTGATAATGATGGCGATTTAGATATGTATGCAATAAATGCAGGACGAGGATCGGGCAATACATATGGTCCGGGCACTACCAACACTTTGTATAAAAATGAAGGTAATAGCCAGTTTGTTAAAATAACGGACCTGCAAATTACACAGGACATTGGTCAGTTTAATGCCCAAATGTGGGAAGACTTTGATAACGATGGTGACCTGGATTTATATTTGGCAACTCAGGCAAGTGGACCACCGTGGTTTGATCAAGGTGCTAATATGTATTATAGAAATTCAGGCTATCCGGATTATACATTTACAAAAATTGAAAATATAAATATTGCAAGTCCGGGAAATACATGTTACGGATTTGCAAATGCTGACTATGATAACGATGGTGATATAGATCTTTTTGTTTCATACTTTACTGTACAAGGCGCTGTAAAAAATGATATACTTTATAGTAACAACACAGATGGTCAAAAAAATTGGATAGGTATCAAATGTTTAGGAAGTAAAACAAACAGTCCAAATTCAGCAGGCTCAAACAAATCAGCAATTGGAACAAAAGTACGTTTGAAAGCTAGCATTAATGGCGTTTCATATTGGCAAATTAGAGAAATTGCAAGCAATGATGGCTTACTGGAGCAAAGCGACATGCGAGTTCATTTTGGACTGGATGGAGCCTTACAAGCCGATTCCATTATTATTGAATGGCCATCAGGAATCATAGAATCATATTCTGATATTGAATCAAATGAATATTATATTGCCAATGAAGGAGAAGGTGTTTTAGATCCCATCATTACTTCAGTGGATAATAATGAAAGTAAAAATATTCTCAGTAAAATTAGGCTATCAGAAAATTTCCCCAATCCTTTTAATCATTCCACAAGCATAAATTATAGATTAACAAGCAAAGCTTTTGTTAAGCTTCAAATCTATAATGAAAGTGGCAGACTTTTAAGAACCATTGTTAATAATAATCAGCAAGCAGGTGATTATGTTGTTCAATGGAACGGAACTGACATGAATGGAAACGCACTGTCATCTGGCGTATATATTTATAAACTATCGGTTGACAATATTAGCGAAAGAAGAAAAATGTATTTATTGAGATAAGTATAGCAGTTTTTTTAAAAAACTTTAAATAAATGAGCTTCGGATGATCCGCTTTTAATTATTAAATCAAGTAGATGATAAGATTCCATCAGATCTATTGGAATTGTCTTACTCTGGCTAATTCATCTAATCTCAGGAGACTCATCCTACTTATAAGTAACTTTTTTAAACTACCCTTCTCTATTTTCGTCAATAAAGCAGCCTCCCTTCAAACTTTTTTAGTATTTCAAAAAATTAAATACCTTATTGCCATATGGTTCTGGCGCATTAATTACTCAGAGGTAAATTAATTTCTATTTTTACCCACCAGTAAAACAATAATTGATGTTCAAGCACCACCGATATCCCAGAATTATAATACTTCAGGCAGTCTATTTTAAATTAAGATTCACATTAAGCTATAGGGATGTGGAAGAATTGCTTTTAATAAGAGGCGTAAAGGTAGATCACTCTATTCTTGAGCCGTATAATATATAATTATATTTGATTTTTAATTTTAACGTTGAATTAATGCGACAGAACCCTCCCTAGCCCTTAAGGAATCTTAGATACAGGATTAAGTAGGGGAGTTGAGCGTTTTGTTTTAGTGTGGTCACTTTGCTCTGGCGGACATGGTCAGTTTGCTCTGGCTTTGGGTGGTCTAGGGCAGCGGTTTTTCCAGTTTGTTAAGTAGGTTTTCTCATTTTAGCAAGAACCCAGAACCATTCAGATACTTTGGTTTAGTTTCTTGAGTCTAGATAAATAAGACTGAAAGAAATTCCTTTGTGAATGTACATCTAGATAGGAGGAAAAGCTTAACTGCTCAACATTTTCGGTTTGATGAAGCATTGAATTCATTATTTCTACAAAAGTTATTTCCCTTATACCAGCTTGTTCCGAAAGGACCTTAAATTGTTTAACTATTTTACCATGGGTTAGTTCTCTTGGAAGAAGGCCATCCTCCAAAGCAAAGTCTTTGTCGTCAATATGTATTCTACTATTTAGTAAGTCATAGGCTGGGCTCAATTTAAAATCTCCCAAAGAGGTTTCTATTAGTGAGAAATTCTTCAAATGAGCATCCCCATTTGAAAATAAATAATTAAAAATGATGATCTTCAAAAGCTTTGGAGCCTCTATAAGATAAGCAGGAACATGCTTTTTTAAAATTTTAAATAGATCCAAATAATTTCCAGTGTATTTATACTGTTCCCCATATGTCTGTGGAGTCTTTCCTGCTAGAGATGCAAAATCTTCTTGTGCTAACTTTGAACCATCATCTTTTACATCAAATCTCTTTGTAATATATGCTGGCTCTCCATTTTTAAAAAAGATGAGTGCATTTTCAGCAGTTTCAATTCCATATACTTGTTTTGCTATTTGCATAGTCAGGTGTTCATTAGCTGGCATTTGTTCCTGCCTTTTCCCAATGCTTGGAATAGGCTTAAGTATATACGCTCCTTTTTCACCTTCTTTGATGAGTCTTAGTTTATTTTTTTCAAGCAATACAGAAAATTTCTCTTGCACTCCAGAAATGGAAATTCGTTTTCGGTTGTCATCAAACAATTCATCTGTTTCAGGGTTTGAAGCAGGTGAATCATATGGCAATATATGATGTACTTTTTTTCCTCGGAAGACCTTTGTCAAACAAGCTCTGCTATAGGAGCTATATCCTTCTGCTAATGTTCCAGGACAATATTTTAATTCATTTAAAATCATACAATTAGTCTATTTTAATGACTCTTATAGCACCTATATTATCAGTCTTTGCTGTTGTAAGTAGTAAACCAAAGTGATCATTTGTGTCCAATCGATTTAGTTTACAAACTACTTGTTTGTTTGAACCCTCAGGTAACATATTATAAAAAAATGGAAATATGAATTCTGAATGGTACTCTTGCTGCTTCTTAGGCATTGTTAAACTAATAGCAGGTTTGCCATCATCATTTATCCATGAATGGTGATATTGGAAAGTGAATGACCCTTCATTATGTTGAGTCAGTATACCTGCTTCCTGGTTTTTATAAAGTATTTTCGCTTGTCTCATCAATCAGTTGCTTCTTAACTCTTAAACATAGCTCTAAACCTAAAGTATCAGCTAATTTCTGTATAGTTTGTAATGTGGGATTCCCTTTACCACTCTCAAACTGCTTCAATGTTCTTAATCCTACTCCAGATATTTTTGCCAAGTTTTCTTGGTTTACTTGTAGGTTCTCCCTACGTTCTTTTATGGTACTTATTAAATCTAGAAGGTGCATTTTAAAGCTCTTTTATTTGCAATAATACAAAAATATCCAATAAATTCGATTAAAAGAGCAATAAATTACACTATTTGAAGGTGTTTTGTATCTAGAACATCATATCAATACAAATAGTGCCGTATTTAGCACCAAATACATGTCGTTTTATGTAGTGTAGCCTTGGTCATCTGATCAAAATGTGAAATGTCTATTTTGATGACAGCTAGCACTAAGATTTGGCCAATTACCATTATACCTTTCAAATTCAATTCCGACAAGATTGACAAAATCAAACATCAAAAACCTGCATATAATCTGTCTGTATTGAAAATGTAGACTGGTTGCCCTTTTAAGGTGCCAAAATGCTGTAAGATGCGCTGTTTTGCGCACTCTGCATTTTTCAACTGCCTGAAAAACAATGGTATAAAATAATGACTTATCCACTGGCTTCAAAAGGTCAACGGTTCGATTCCGCTATTCTCCACTCAGAATACTAAAGGGTTATAAGTTTTACTTATAGCTCTTTTTTTAGTTTTAATACACGAATATATACGAAAGCATAGGATAAAGTTTTATTCAATCCTTAATTAAGCTAAATCTCATAACAACCAGTAATTAATTGGTTATTGTTCAATAATCCCCCATAGAACTTCATGATTTTTCGATATAGTGGTCTAGCCCCCTATTAATCGGACTATTTTAATTTAGGTTCAAATATATGTGTTTTTCATTACTTATTTTCATAATATTGCTTTAGCAAGAAACGACTGAAGGTGACCTTTCTGCCGGTGGTTGTT
>NZ_JABKBZ010000066.1:0-27074 GCF_013166635.1 Lentimicrobium sp. S6
AAAATCGTTTATGTCTTTCCAAATGGCATTTCCATTGGCATCGCTAGCCGTTAAAATATAATTGGTATTACAAACACCGTTTGTAATTTGTAAGCTTTCGGTTTTGGTTTTTCCTGCTACTTCCAATGCATTGGAATCATTGGCATCATCGGTCCCTATTCCTACATTTCCCCATTTATCAATACTCATTCCTCTCATGCTTGTCTTCCCAGCTCCACCACCTCCATACAGTGATTTTAATAAAAGCGTTTTCCCTGTATTTGTACTACCGAAACTAATCAAGCCATTTACTGTTGAAGCAAAGTTCAATTCAGTATTGGTTCTTATTTTACCATTTACGTCTAGTCTTATACCGCTAGAACTCACTTTTCCTATTCCTACATTTCCAGTGCTATAATACAAATTGGAACCTGAAGTATTCCACGGAGAGTCACTACCTCCTCCAATAGCACCGCTAGCTGCAACCCATGTTCCATTACCATAGGCATCAGAAGTGAGCACATATCCATTTTGGCCTCCTGGCATTTTAAACCCTGTTGCCGATATGGTGCCTGAAACATCTAAAGTGGTCGAGGGGTTTGTTATTCCTATTCCTACCTTACCTGCATTATAATAAATGTCAGTTCTACCACTTAATGACCATGTTTGTGCATCTACTACATTTGTTATCAATAAAATAAAAAGGGTATATAAAATTTGTTTTTTCATTTGATTTCATAATTATATCAAAGCCTCTATATAAATAATTATTTATAGGCTTTCTTGGACTATAGCCATTGAAAAAATTGCTATCCGTCTCTATTATTTTTAATTTTGCAGCTTATTCGGCCCGTTTCTAAGTTTACTCCGGATTTGTTGCGAAAATGGTGAGAGCTAAGGACGGGCTGATTATTTCTTCCTTTTTCATGAAAAATGAACCAAATAAGTGAAACAATGGCCGCCCACTAGCTAAATAAAATTGTTTTTCCCTAATCGAAAAATCCTCATACAGGTTTGCTTAATAGACCACATAGACTGAAGCTTTAACAAAAAATAGAGAATCAAATATTGTTATATATACATTCAGATATGTATGAGTGAGGGGGGGGGGGGGGGTAAATACTTACAGCTCCTGAAAAGACTGTATCTATTTTATTACAAGTATTTTGAATCGAGCACATACGAAGATTGTTAAATTAATCACAGCAAATATATGTGTTTTCTTTTTATATACAAATGAATTAAATATTTATTTATGAATTGTAAATATAGAGCAGGTTCTGTTTATTAATACTTATTTTTAGGTTTTCGTACCCTAGTTTATGAACTTTTTCTTTTTCTCTCATGGCAATAATCTGCTCAAGCCAGCCAATTTATTTTCCATTTTTTTTAGCCTGTATTATATTATACCTGCTTTTTCTGAGATTCAAACGTTTGCGCTGAAATATTATCAATTCTTAAGACTAAATTGAATCTAGCTTTTAAGGAAAATACCTATCTTTACCATCTCAATAATAAAGAAATTTTATAAACTGAAAATATTAGGATTATGTCGACAATTAAAGTTGGAATTAACGGATTTGGTAGAATTGGAAGATTAGTATTTCGTGCTGCTGCTAAAATGGAAGGCATTCAAGTTGTTGGAATTAACGATTTGATTGATGTAGAATATATGGCTTACATGCTTAAGTACGATTCTGTTCATGGTAGATTTGATGGTGACGTAGAAGTTAAAGACGGGAAATTAGTAGTTAATGGTTACGCTATTCGCGTTACTGCCGAAAGAAACCCAGCTGATTTAAAATGGAATGAAGTAGATGCTGAATACGTTGTTGAAAGCACAGGTTTATTCTTGACTAAAGAAACTGCTCAAGCTCATATCGATGCTGGTGCAAAAAGAGTAGTAATGTCTGCTCCATCTAAAGATGCTACTCCAATGTTTGTGTGTGGTGTTAACCTTGATAAATACACAGCTGACATGAACATTGTTTCTAATGCTTCTTGTACAACTAACTGTCTTGCTCCAATTTCTAAAGTACTTCACGACAACTTCGGTATTGTTGAAGGCTTAATGACTACTGTTCATGCTACTACCGCTACACAAAAAACTGTTGATGGTCCTTCTATGAAAGACTGGAGAGGTGGACGTGGAGCTGGAAATAATATCATTCCTTCTTCTACTGGTGCTGCTAAAGCTGTTGGTAAAGTAATTCCTGAATTAAACGGATTATTAACGGGTATGGCTTTCCGTGTACCTACTGCCGACGTTTCTGTTGTGGATTTAACTGTTCGCTTAGAGAAGCCTGCTTCTTACGAAGCTATAAAAGCTGCTATGAAAGCTGCTGCTGAAGGCCCAATGAAAGGTGTTTTAGGATATACTGAAGAAGCTGTTGTTTCTCAGGATTTCGTTGGTGAGTCTTGTACGTCTACTTTCGATGCTGATGCTGGAATTAGCTTAAACGACAACTTCGTGAAAGTGATTTCTTGGTATGATAACGAAATGGGATACTCCATCAAAGTTCTTGAATTAATCAAGCACATGAATACAGTGAAGTAATCTTCACACCAAAAATATTTTGAAAAGCTCTAGAGAAATCTAGGGCTTTTTTTATACTAGCTAGAGTGGATTTGCAATACGCTCATTATAACTTGTTGATTATATTATTGGATTGAAAATCCGATACCGCTGGTTTTACTCATAGTTATTATTAGACCCTTACTGTTGTATTAAAGAATTCCCCTAGGTTTTAAAGAACGAAAATTCTTATCTTTGAAAAAAAAACAGAATGGAAGCTTTAAAAAACAAATGGTTTTTATTGATGGCGAATGCCGCTATAGCTATTATTGCAGGTATTGTATTCTTATTTGTACCAGAACAAACGCTAGCCACTATCGGTTTTGCGGCAGGGATCATTATTCTACTCAGTGGATTATTCTTGGTTTTTGGAGCTTTCTCCTATGCCAAACAGGGTAAAAATATGTTCTTCTGGTTAGTAGAAGGTTTAATCAACCTTTCTCTAGGTGTAATATTAATCGTGAACCCTAGTTGGTTATTAGAGTTTCTATTGATTCTAATCGGGCTATGGGCATTAATACTTGGTATCTTCCAATTATACACAGGTTTTGCACATTCAAAACAAATTAAAAACGCTACCCTACTCAAAATAAACGGATTGGCAGCATTAGTTATTGGTTTAATCTTATTATTCAAACCAGATATGGTAGCCAGTTTTATTATTCAATTATTAGGAGTAATTAGTATTCTTATTGGTGGAGTGATGATGTATTTTGCTTTTATGATGAAAAAAGTAGCCAAACAAATGAATCCTCCTGCTGTAGAAGCAGATATTATTGTGGAGTCAGAAGAAGATAAATAAGTGACAGTTGATCAATCTGACTTATGAATGAAATAGAAGCTTTTCTAAATAAGAACTATGGAAAAGTTCATGCCCTTGATTTGGCTGAAGTTTTGTCTCGTCAACCTGAAAGAATACCAGAATTACTAAAAATCATTTTAAAAGAGGAGGAGCCTATATCTCGACGTGGTGCATGGTATTTTAGCACCCTCTTCGATAAATATCCTCATCTGGTCATTCCTTATGTAGACGAGTTAATTTCGAACTTAGAGAACATTAAATCTCAAGCCATCCTCCGTTGCTTTTTAAGAACCATATCGCGAGTTGAAATAGCGGAGCCATATCATGCCTATCTTATTCAATATTCTGCCGATGCCATCATGAGCAATAAGAGTGAAATTGCGGTGAAGGCCATGGCCATGGATATATTCTTCCAAATAGCAAAATTCCAGCCTGAACTATTCAATGAGCTAGAATATATGATTGAACTGATTTATCCTGATGGTAGTAGAGGGATTCAGAATAAGTGCCGCAAGATGATTAAGTATATTGAAAAGACTAGATCTGGAAATACAAAAAGGAAGTGAGAAGAATGAAGCTGGAAGTGAGAAGAATGAAGCTGGAAGTGAGAAGTTCCTTTCAGATGAAAAAACAGCTAGAACGGATTTGCAATCCGTTTTTTTACAGTAAATATATCAAATCGGATTACAAATCCGATGGAGCTGGTTTGCCATGCTTTCCTGCGCCAAGCTTGCAATGACCTTCCTTCGGAGAGACATACTACGAATGGGGTTCATAGAAAGCACGGTCATGGCGAGCGCAGCGAAGCCATCTCTTACAACTTACTCAGCATTTTATAAATACGCGATTCAATTGAAACACCAGCTTGGACAGGTTTGCAATCCGTTCGTTATCAAAAGCATATAATAAATCGGATTACAAATCCGATGGAGCTGGGGCTAGAAGATAGAGCTAGGTTAAGCTATGATATAGAAAAAAGGCTTGAAGCAGGGAGCTAGAAGCAAGAAGTGCATATTTATAACAATCCTTGCTTCGAACTTCTCGCTTCAAGCCCTTGCCGTATATTTTTACAGCAAGACTTATCTATGCTTATCCACAACCGCAAGAACCTTGTTCTTCGCTACTACAACAGCTGTCATTTGAGTTTTCATCTTTTGAAGAACTGCCGCAAGAACCACCACCTGATCCACTACCACATCCGCAACCATGGTGTGCTGGAGGATTTAGCTCCTCATAAGTAGCTTCTCTAACCATTTCTATCTTTCCGGTAAAGAATAAATCTTGACCAGCTAGAGGATGGTTGAAATCCATTTTCACTTCTGTCTCTTCAACCTCACGTACAACCCCATTCATTCTACGTCCTTGGCTATCCATCATTGGAATCTGATTACCAACAGTAAGAATCTGCTCATTTACGGTTCCGTCTTGAGCAAAAATATCTTTATTTAATTTGATTAATAATTCCTCTTTAAAAACACCATAAGCTTCGGTACAAGGAACCACAAAATTAAATTCCTCTCCGGCTTTCATCCCATCCAGCTGACTTTCGAAACTTGGGAGCAAACCGCCTTGCCCAAAGATAAACTCAACAGGTTTAGTTTCGTCGATGGTCTCGATTACTTTACCTTCTACATTGTCTTGTTTGAGTGTATATGTGATAGCGGCCACTTTATTTTGACTAATTTCCATAGTATATTTCTTTAAATTTTTGCAAAAATAACAAGCTTATTCTTATTGTTTAGTTTTTAACATTATTTTCCGAAATATTTCACATTTATTAGGAATAGCATCAAACAAAAAAAGGTCTGACTATAAAGCCAGACCTTCTTCTATTAATTAATTAAAATGACATATGTATTTGGAATATTATTCCACAATCATTTTCTTAGTTACACTTTCGTTACCAATGGTAACAGTGTAGAAATAAATACCTGCTTCTAAATCATTAGCAGGAAGCTCAACCTTCATGGTTCCATTAATGACACCAGCATCTATAGTATAAATTGACTGCCCCATTAGATTACTAACTTCAATCATTACAGATTTAATAATATTGCTAGATAATTCGATTGTTGTATAAGAAGAAAATGGATTCGGTTGATTCTGAGTAACAGTAAAACTATTATCACTTACAACAAGACCATCTTCAAGACCATCAACCAAATATCCAATTCCATTAATATAACTATGTGTTACAGGAGCTAAATCAGATCCGCCACCAAATTCAGATGGAGAAACAGACGTGACCACTGGAAGTTGTATATAATTACCTACAGTTTTACATATTTGACCTACATTATGGTAAAAATAGAATCCAGCATATAAATCATCATAAGTAAAGTTGGTGTTAGGGAAGTCAACATTGAAACTACCTCCATTCACAAACCTACCAGCCGTTTTAATATTTGGTGCCCCATTTTCACCTTCATAATTATCAGGATTATCAGTATCGGCCCAAACAGCAAAGACAGCACTACCGTCTTCAGTTCTAGTTGCGCGAAGTCTTGAACCCCAACCAATATCACCTAAACCATAGGCAGAACCATCAGCTACATCATCAGCTACAATAGAGTCCACATACATTACTTCTTGCATTCCATCAGCGCTAACTTCAATATTATAGATATAATCTAGATTACCAGTATAAGAATACAATAAGGAATCAGGGTGAGTTGAAAAAGTACCAGTTACTTTTACAAATAGTTGCAAATCGCCATTGGCATCAACAACGCCATCCATTTCACTTAATAAAGGCCACATGGGTCCATTAAATTGATTAGTAGCCCATAAGTATTCACTCATTACTTCATTATCTTCAAGAGGAATCTCAATCTGATCCCAATCTTGACCTTGATTTTCAGTTCTAAATACGATAGGAGAATATCCACTTTCACCTTCTAATTCAGCATCTACACCATTCATCCAGGTATATCCAACAGAACCATCATTTGACCAAGCATTACCAAAAGTCCAAAGGTTAAAGGTTGTACCATCGGTTCTTAAAGCTAAATCTACTGGAATATCTACAACATCCCAATCAAAACCAGAACCATTAAACTCAGCATACCATGCAGCAATATTCATCTCCGTTGATAATCCTGCTCCATTATCTTGATATTTGGAATCCACAACATGGGCCACACCATCAGAACAAACTTGCAAACCATTACGAATCAGCTGGCTACCAGACCATTCTGGATCAACTGGAATCAATTCATTTACTAATTCTTCTCCATTTACTTTCGATGTAGCAAAATAGTTACTTAACCAGCCAGCACCATCTGTTACAGGGCCACAGCTTAATATATAAGCTTGAGCAGGATCAGTATTTCCATCAGGATTATAGATTACTCCAGAAGGGTATCTACACGCATCACTAGTATTCATTAACCAAGTGTCAGTCCAAGCATTACCGCCATCAGATGAGGTAGCTGTAATAATATTACCACTATTTAGTGCCTCTGGATAGGTAGCAGGATCAGTTCTAAATGTGAATCCATAAGTACCTAATTCTTGATTATAATCAAAATATCTTTGATCTTCTAGTAGGACAGAATAGATATTAGCAGATTTCCCAACATAAACTCGCTCTACAGATTGAGTTCCTTTAAAATCAAAATCAGCAGAAACCACAGGAACCGGTTGGGTTGGTGCAATAGGCATATCAATCTTATTCTTTGAATTTGCCTCTGATTTGTGTTTTTTAGCTGTTTTCTTCTCATCAGCCATTGCACCGATAGAAATACTCAAAGCCAAGGTAAATAGTAAAATTTTTCTCATATGAATAGTTTTTAAAATTAAAAACGTAAAGCTAATGATAAATTTTGATATATTCTTCTTTTCCGTTAATATTTTATTGTCAATACATACTATTTATTAGGGCATTATAAATATACATAATACATTTATACATCCATATTGTATTTTTATCTATTTATCTAGAATCGTGTTGGATGATCTCAAATACTATAACGATTACTATGAGCTAAATGGTTGCCTCAAAAGATAAATCTTATCAAGAAAGTGATTTCTAATTAAGCTTGGGGTGGGTTCGACAACATAATAAACCAGCTCAAGCAGAAATGCTTTCCGCCGGTCTAAATTTAAAACGTTTCCAATATTGTTAAACATACTCCATTTGGGGTTTTGACTATACCTTTTTAGAAAAGGTGAAAAAGGAGTATGAACCAATTAGATTCTAACTCAGAGGTCGGCAATAAGAAAAAGCTTCGCTATTGCTCTATCTTGCCGACCTAAATGGCATTCATATCCAAGGGCTTTGCTCGAGGCTATTCATATGGCGCCCTTTCAAGGCTTATGATTTAATGTCTGGGCAGAGCGCTGTCAGGGGAGCACAAAAAAGGTCCAGCTTTTCAGCCAGACCTTTTAAATATGATATTTGAGGAATATTATTCCACAATCATTTTCTTAGTTACACTTTGGTTACCAATAGTAACGGTGTAAAAATAAACACCTGCTTGTAAATCAGTAGCTGGAATATCAATATTCATTGAACCATTAATCATTCCTGCATTGATAGCATAAACAGACTGTCCCATAAGGTTACTAACTTCAACTCTTACATCAGCTACAGTAGTACTGTTAACAGTAACAGTAGTAAATGTAGAGAATGGGTTTGGAGAGTTTTGAGCTACCTCAATACTTAAAGTAGTGTTCATTTCGCCTAAACCAACAGTACATAAAGGAGCAAACTCGATACCTGTAATGAAGTTAACAGTGATAGCATCAGCAGTAGCAGAACCATTACTTGCAAATTCACCAGGAGTAATACCTTGGATATAAGGAATAGTATAATTACCATCCTCATTCATATAAGCCCACTCAGCACCAGCTGGGTAATAGTAAAACTTTTCGTATAAAGTTCCTTCTGTAAAACATACAGGAGAATCCATAGTAACACCATCAGTAATACATTTTGACCAACCAAAGATATCTGGCTCAATATTTAATTCACTCTCTGGTACATTTCTAGTATCAGTCCATGTAAAGAATACTTCAGTTTCTGTTGCATTTTTGGCAGCAAATAACCGGTGTTGCCATCCATTACCAGCATAAGAACCTTCTTCATCATTTACATTTTGTGTATTCAATGAATCGATCTTCATATACTCTTGAAGACCATCAGGAGTAAAAGTCATACTTACTAAATCACCAGGATAAACCCATGCATATCCAGTTGAGTCAGGATACATAGTTACATCTGCAGAGTGAGAACCAACAGCTGCAAACATTTGAAGGTTTCCATTAGCATCTACAACACCTGTTGATTCGAAGAATCTAGGAATCACCATATCAGTACCACCAGCATTGATCAAAAACTCATAGAAGAAATCTTGAGCATCACCATCTAATAAATCATACTCTACCATATCCCAAGAGTCACCACTATCATTGGTCACATAAAGAATAGGTTGGTATCCTGTAGGGGCTTCAGTAGAAACACCATTCATCCATACATAACCAGTTTCGCCATCGGCTGACCAGCAAATCTCAAGACCTGAATCACTACCCACAAACATACCAGTCCACTGGATAACACCATCAGCAGGATCAACATCAACATCAACTTCAAGAGTATTTGAGAAATCCCACACAAACTCATCACCGTCTAATTCACCTACTATCAATTCGAATTCGGCTTCAGTAAAAGAAGACCAGTCACCTTTAGCTTTAAGGTTTAAAGCACGAACTTCATTATTTACTTGTTGTAAACCATACTGGTTCCAATATCCATTATGAGTATAATCTGGATCAGTATCTTGCCATACATAGTTAGTGAAAGCATCACCACCTATCATAGCAGAACCATATACTTTATAATTCCAATCTACAGCAGTACTTTGTCCGATGCCATAAGCATCAGCAACAGAAGTATTTCCTTCAGGATTGAAAACTATACCTGCAGGATAATAATTTGTTAGACCTTCTGCAGTATTGTCAGAAACCACAACAGGACCTTGCCATGTTTGACCATGATCTTCAGAATAGAACATACCAGTAGTACCATCTTCATTGGCCACATCGTAAGTTTCTCCATCTAAAATAAATGTAACACTAATTACATCCAATTCTGGATTATAATAAATAACGTGTGGCTCTTCTCTTCTTAAACTTCTTTGAGAATGCGCAGTACCAACAACGATTCTGTTGATGTCTTCCTTAACCGCTCTGTCAGTATTAATTTCTGGCATTGGTCTTGGAGCAACAGGAGCTTGCTCTGTAAGTTCGGCAGCTCTCTTTTCTAACTTAGCTTTAGCAGGCTTATTTTGCGAAAATCCGGAGATAGCAAAACCCGCTACTAAAACAAATAGTAACAATTTTTTCATATGAACGCTTTTAATTAATTAATAGAAGCTCCAAATATATGAAATATTTTCGTGTACAAACACAGTAATAACGCGTGTTTAAAGCACATTGTGCTTAGCTTGCACATAACCCCTAATAAAATATTCTCAAAAACGGACACTTGTTATTCTTGTAACATCTGTAAAAACAATACATTTAGACTATTATTATTGAATAATAAAATAGGTGAATTTCGGGATATTAACTAAGTGAAATAGTTTGTTAAAAAACAGAATATGGAAGGCGAAGGCAAAAAAAAAGAGCTTGATTAATAAATCAAGCTCTTTTTTTTAATAAACGATTGCTTATTCTACAATCATTTTCTTAGAAATACTTTCGTTACCAATAGTAACAGTGTAGAAATAAACACCAGCTTCTAAATTAGCAGCAGGAAGTTCAACACGCATGGTATTATTGATGATACCAGCATCCATAGTATAAACTGTTTGTCCCATTAGGTTACTTACTTCAACCATAACTGGAGCCACCACTTGACTAGTTAATTGGATAGTTGTAGAACCTGAGAATGGGTTAGGGCTGTTTTGAGTTACAGCAAAATTAGCAACAGTACTTGCTTCTTCTAAACCAGTTACCCAAAGGAATTTAACATCTTTTACAAAACTATGAGTTACAGGAGTTAACTCATTTCCAGAACCAAATTCAGATGGAGTTACAGTAGTCACAACAGGTAGGTGAATATAATCACCTTCTATTGTACTGATCTGACCCACATTATGGAAGAAATAGAAACCTGCATATAGGTCATCAGCAGTAAAGTTAGTAACAGGGAAATCTGTGAAATCACCACCATTTACCAATCTACCAGCAGCCTTAATATTTGGAGCACCATTCACACCTTCGTAATTATCTGGATTTTCAGTATCAGCCCAAACCGCAAATACAGCGGTTCCATCATCACTTCTTGTGGCGCGCAGTCTAGAACCCCAACCTTCAGCACCTAAAGAATAGGCAGAAGATGCTTCCACATCATCAGCAACAATAGAGTCCACGTAATATACATTTTGAACACCGTCCATATTGATTTCAAGATTATAGATATAATCTAAATTATAAGAATAGGAGTATCCAATAGAATCAATATGTGTAGAAAAAGTACCAGTGGCTTTTACAAATAATTGTAGTTCACCATTTGCATCAACAACACCATCAAGTTCTGTAACTTGAGGCCACATTGGACCATTAAACTGATTAGTAGCCCAAAGGTATTCACTCATCACTTCATTATCTTCCAAAGCAATTTCGATTTGTTCCCAATCTTCGCCTTGATTTTCGGTTTTGAATACGATAGGAGAATATCCGCTTTCGCCTTCTAATTCTGCGTCAACACCAACCATCCAGGTATATCCAACAGAACCATCATTAGACCATGCATTACCAAAGGTCCAGAAATTAAATGTAGTTCCATCAGTTCTCATAGCTAAATCAACAGGAATATCAACCACGTCCCAATCGAAGCCAGAACCATTAAATTCAGCATACCAAGCAGCAATATTCATTTCTGTAGAATAACCAGAACCATTGTCTTGATACTTAGAATCAACAACATGAACAAAACCGTCAGAAGTCACCTGTAATCCATTACGAATCAACTGACTACCCGACCAATCAGGATCGATAGGTAAAAGTAGAAGATTTTGTTCTTCTCCATTAACTTTTGAACTTGCAAAGAAATTATCAGACCAACCACCAGTTGTAATAGGGCCACAAGCCACTAAATAAGCTTGGCTAGGATCTGTATTCCCATCAGGATTATAAATACCACCTGAAGGGTATCTTCCAGCATCCTCTGTATTCATCATCCAAGTATCAGCCCAAGTGTTACCACCATCTGTTGATGTAGCAGTAATAATATTACCACTATTAAAAGCTTCAGGATAAGTAGCAGGATCTGTTCTAAAGGTAACAGCATAAGCACCTAATTCTTCATTATAATCAACATATCTTTGGTCTTCTAGAAGAACAGAATAGATATTTGCTGATTTTCCAACATATACACGTTCCACAGCATTTGTTCCTTTAAGTTCCACATCTGCAGATACAGCTGGTTTCACTTGAGTTGGAGACATTGGTGCTTCAATTTTATTTTTTGAATTCACCATTTTGGTAGATTTCTTTGCTACTTTTTTCTCATCGGCCATAGCACCGAAAGAAAGACTTACAGCTAAACTAAAAAGTAAAAATTTTTTCATAGTATTAAAATATTTAGATTTATTATTCGTCGAATAGCAAATTTAGCTTTTTTGATAATTATTTCAAGTTCTTTTGGCCTTCAAATGACTAAAAAAGCGAAGATTAGGTGTTTGTACTATTTGGCAATAGAATACTGGATAATTCTCATAGAGATTGTTTTCTGTCCAAATTAGCTTATTTCACAGGTGTTTTGGCACTTATTATATGGGTATAAAACAAATATAAGCTTCTTATTTTATAAACATAAACCTGAGTAAAAAGCCTATCTTTCTAGCTGAAAAAAGCAAATTTTGTTCAAAAACGAACAAAATTACATGCCAATTCTCATAAAATATTGACAATTTTTGTCATACTTAATCTCAAAACAGCGATTTAAGGCCTTAAAAAACTTAAAAAAAAGAGCCTGATTCTACAGGCTCTAGAGATTTAATTATTTTAATCTTGTGATTTATACTATTCCACAATCATTTTTTTAGATACACTTTGATTACCTATGGTTATAGTATAATAATAAACACCTGACCGTAAGTCACTAGCAGGTAATTCAACTTTCATTGAATGATTAATAATACCAGCATCCATAGTATAAACAGTTTGTCCCATGAGGTTACTGACCTCTATCATCACTGGAGCTACTAACTGGCTAGTTAGTTGGATAGTTGTAGAACCAGAGAATGGGTTAGGACTGTTTTGAGTTACAGCAAAATGAGAAACAGTACTTGCTTCTTCTACACCAGTTACCCAAAGGAATTTAACATCTTTTACAAAACTATGAGTTACAGGAGTTAACTCATTTCCAGAACCAAATTCAGATGGAGTTACAGTAGTAACAACAGGTAGGTGAATATAATCACCTTCTATTTCACTTATCTGACCCACGTTTTGGAAGAAATAGAATCCAGCATATAAGTCGTCAGCAGTAAAGTTAGTAACAGGGAAGTCAGTGAAATCACCACCATTTACTAATCTACCAGCAGCCTTAATATTAGGAGCACCATTCACACCTTCATAATTATCTGGATTTTCAGTATCAGTCCAAACTGCAAATACGGCAGTCCCATCAGCACTTCTTGTGGCACGCAGCCTAGAACCCCAACCTTCAGCACCTAAAGAATAGGCAGAAGATGCTTCAACATCATCAGCAACAATGGAATCTACATAAAAAACATTTTGAACACCATCCATATTAATTTCAAGATTATAGATATAATCTAAATTATAAGAATAAGAGTATCCAATAGAATCAATATGTGTAGAGAAAGTACCAGTAGCTTTTACAAATAATTGTAGTTCGCCATTTGCATCCACAACACCATCAAGTTCTGTAACTTGAGGCCACATTGGACCATTAAACTGATTAGTAGCCCAAAGGTATTCACTCATCACTTCATTATCTTCCAAAGCAATTTCAATTTGTTCCCAATCTTCTCCTTGATTTTCAGTTTTGAATACGATAGGAGAATATCCACTTTCGCCTTCTAATTCTGCATCAACACCAACCATCCAGGTATATCCTACAGAACCATCATTAGACCATGCATTACCAAAGGTCCAGAAATTAAATGTAGTTCCATCAGTTCTCAAAGCTAAATCAACAGGAACATCAACCACATCCCAATCGAAGCCAGAACTATTAAATTCAGCATACCAAGCAGCAATATTCATTTCTGTAGAATAACCAGAACCATTGTCTTGGTATTTAGAATCTACAATATGCGCCACTCCATCAGAACAAACTTGTAAACCATTACGAATAATCTGACTTCCAGACCAAGAAGGATCTACGGGCACTATTTCGTGTGTTAAATCTTGCCCATTAACTTTAGAAGAAGCGAAGTAATTATGAGTCCAAGCGGCGTTAAACACACCACCTGCTGAAACAAGAAAAGCTTCATTAGGATCTGTATTTCCATCAGGATTATAAATCACTCCAGAAGGGTATCTACAAGGATCATCTGTATTCATCATCCAAGTATCAGCCCAAGTGCTACCGCCATCTGTTGATGTAGCCATAATAATATTACCACTGTTTAAGGCTTCGGGATAGGTAGCGGGGTCTGTTCTAAAAGTAAAAGCATAAGCCCCTAAGTCATTATTATAATCTAAATACCTCTGTTCTTCTAAAAGTACTGAATATATATTAGCAGATTTTCCGATATAAACACGCTCTACAGATTGTGTACCTTTCCAGTTAAAATCGGAAGCAACTACAGGAGGTGTTTGAGTTGGACTCATTGGTAAATCAATCTTATTTCTTGAATTTACCATTTTCGTGGATTTTTTAGCCTCTTTTTTTTCATCGGCCATAGCACCGAAAGAAAGACTTAGAGCTAAACTAAAAAGTAAAAAATTTTTCATAGCATTAATAATTTAAGATTAAGTATTTGTTGAATAGCAAATTTAAGTATTTTTCTTAAACAACTCAAGTTAGCCTTAGTTAGTGAATTACATATAGATAAGTATACAAAAAGGCATAAAAAAAGAGCCTGAAAAATCAGGCTCTTTAAATCTAAATATTTTAATCTTGTGGATTTCTTCGACGATTATTCCACTATCATTTTCTTAGATACACTTTCGTTACCAATAGTTACAGTGTAGAAGTAAACACCAGACTGTAAATCTCTAGCTGGTAATTCAACTTTCATCGTGTTATTGATAACACCTGCATTCATTGAATAAACAGTTTGTCCCATTAAATTACTTACTTCAATCATAACTGGAGCAGAAACTGCACTAGTTAATTCAATAGTTGTAGAACCTGTGAATGGATTAGGATTGTTCTGACTAACTGCGATATTAGAAACCGCTTCTAATTGATTCAAACCAACAGTCCAAGGAAATTTAACACCTTTCACAAAACTATGAGTAGTTGGAGTTAGCTCATCACCTGTACCAAACTCAGCAGGGCTAACAGATGTAGTCACAGGAATATGAACAAAATTATCAGCAATTCTACTTACCTGACCCACATTGATAAAGTAATAGAACCCAGCATATAAATCATCAGCAGTAAAGTTAGTTACAGGAAAATCATTGAAATCACCGTCAATCATTCTACCTGCCGCTTTAATATTTGGAGCACCATTCTCTCCACCGAAAGCTTCAACATCTTCTGTATCAGTCCAAACAGCAAAAACAGCAGAACCATCAGCAGTTCTAGAAGCACGTAATCTTGTACCCCAACCGGCTGCTCCACCTAATGCATTGGCCCCATCTGTTGGTACATCATCAGTCATCACAGAGTCAACAAAAATTACATTTTGAACACCACTTTCGTTTAATTCAATATTGTAAATATAGTTTAAGTTGTTAGTATAAGAGTAACCTAAAGAATCAATATGAGTAGAGAAAGTACCTGTAGCTTTTACAAATAATTGTAATTCACCATTGGCATCAACAATACCATCAAGCTCAGTACACTGTGGCCACATTGGACCTTCAAGAGCATTTGTTGCCCAAATATACTCAGACATTACTTCATTATCTTCCAATTCAATTTCGATTTCATCCCAGCTTTCACCTGCATCTGTTGTCACAAATACAATAGGTTGGTAACCATTTTCGATATCAGCAGAAACACCAATCATCCACATATAACCAATAGAACCATCGTTAGACCAAGTAGAACCGAAAGTCCAGAAGTTAAAAGTAGTACCATCAGTTCTCATTTTAAGGTCAACAGGAACATCAACAGATTCCCAATCGAAAGTAGAACCATTATATTCACCATTCCAAACATTTAAGTTCATCTCGGTAGAATAACCAGAACCATTATCTTGGTATTTTGAACCCATAATATGAACAAAACCATCATTAGTGGCCTGCATACCTTGACGAATCAATTGGCTTCCAGAATAAGCAGGATCAACTTCAACTAATTGAAGATCTAGATCTGCACCATTAATTTTTGAACTTGAGAAGAAGTTATGCGTCCAAGTACCTGTAGAAACAGGACCAGCACCAACTACTAAAGCTTCAGCAGGATTAGTGTTTCCATCAGGATTATAAACCACACCAGAAGGATATCTTCCACCATCAGCAGTATTAATCAACCAAGTATCAGCCCAAGTATCTCCATCTTGAGAAGTAGCAGAAATAATAGCACCACTATTACCATTTGCACCAGCGTAGGTTGCAGGATCCGTTCTAAAAGTAAAAGAGTATGTTCCAATCTCTTCATTATAATCTAAACCTCTTTGCTCTTCTAAAAGAACAGAATACACATTGGCCGATTTCCCAATATAAACTCTATCAACAGATTTAGTTCCTTTTAAATTCATTTCTGCGGCTACAACAGGAGAAGTTTGAGTAGGATTAACTATCTCAATCTTATTCTTTGTATTTACCGTCTTTGTTGTTTTTTTAGCATCTTTAGTTCCATCGGCCATTGCTCCGAAGGAAAGGCTAAGAGCCAAACCAAAAAGTAATAATTTTTTCATCGCACTTATAATTTAAATTAACATTGTTTATTGTGTGCTCCAAAATTATATGATCTTTATGGCAAAAAGCCCATATTCAAAAAGAATGAACTCGTAAATCTCACGTATTTTTATCTAAGTGATTTCTGCAATACGTATTGATTTAGCGTTTCCACATTAGCTTTACTGTTCCCCACAAAAACATGTTTATCATCAATAATCACAGGCCTTTTGAGGAAAGTGTATTCCTGAAGAATATACTTTTTATAGTCTTCTTCACTTAGGTTTACCTCTTTTAATTTCAGGCTTTTATACTTTTGAGATCGACGCGAAAACAGGTCTTCATAGCTCCCTACTAAAGCTTTAATCTCATCTAATTCCTCTTCAGAAATCGCTCTCTTTTTGATGTCAATGACTTCGAAACCTAAGTCTAAAACTCCACTGTTTTTGAGGATTCTTTTACTGGTGTCACAGGTGGAAAGGGTGAATATTTTCTTCATAATGATGCTATTTCCACAAAACTCGGACAGTGGTCTGAGTGTTTTGCGTCGGGTAAAATACCTACATTTTTGATTTGGCTTTTCATGTTTTCGCTAACCATAAGGTAATCGATACGCCAGCCTTTATTATTGTTTCGCGCATTGGCTCTATAACTCCACCAAGTGTAATGATGAGGATCTTTATTCAACATCCTAAAGGAATCGATAAAGCCTGTGGCTAGAAATTGCGACATCCATTCTCGCTCCTCAGGCAAGAAACCACTGGTTTTTGCATTGCCTTTAGGGTTGTGAATATCAATGGCTTCATGACAAATATTATAATCTCCAGAAAGAACGAGATTTGGTAAGGTTTTCTTAAGCTCGTTAATATACTCCGTATAATCGCTCAACCACTGCATTTTGAATTCTTGGCGTGCGTCTCCACTACTTCCTGAGGGATGATAAACACTTACTACTGAAAAATCTTCAAAATCAGCACGTATAAAACGGCCTTCAAAATCATACTTTTCAATTCCCATACCAAATTGCACATGCTTAGGTTCTACTTTACTCAGAATAGCTACTCCGCTATATCCTTTCTTTTGTGCAGAAAAGGAATAAGTATGATAACCCAGCTCTGTAAATTCAAAAACCGGTATTTGATCGTCTTGGGCCTTAGTTTCTTGTATACAAACCACATCGGGATTCTCTTCTCTTAACCAATCAAGGAAGCCTTTTTTAACAGCAGCTCGTATTCCATTTACATTATAGGTGATTATCTTCATATAGGTAATTTCTAAGGTTTTTATTGAGGCGCTAATTTCGGTATTTTTTTACAAATGAAAGTATTGCTTATTTGATATCATCCATTTCCTCATTTTTTTAAATTTCATAAGCTACATATGCTTAGGATTATTAACTTTGCTTCAAGATAGCCAAACATGAAAATCAGATTACAAACAACACAACCTACTGACGAAGAGTATCTCATGATTGGGCTATCCTCTTCCCTGAAGGATTATCAGCTATCTTACTATTTAAATAAGCACTTTCAGACCTTTTTTAAGAAAATGCCCGATATCCCATTTTATAATAAGAATGGAGAGATTGGCAAGTTTGCATTTTATCATTTTTATGATGAAGACTTACGTATGGATTATTATCTATTTACCAATAAATCCTCAAAAAACACGGCTGTTTCCGCTTATCCTCATTTTGAATTCTTTGTTTTATTTAAGCTTTCCTCTTATCAAATTCCTGTAAATGAAATTTTAAAAGAGATGAGGAGGGTTCCATATATAAATGCTGCTCTCCAAATTCCACTGCAAAAGCTTAAAAATCTAGATGAATTATTGGAAGATATAGAGCTACATCTATTAACAATTACCAGTGCTCAAAAAAAGTGCGAAGCTCGACAATGGCTATGGCAAAAATGTGTAGCTCAAAATAAAATCGCTAATTTTGAAAATAAATTGATTTAAAAAATAAGATATTATGAAAAAATTTGCAATCATTCTATCGGGATGTGGTGTTTTTGATGGCGCCGAAATCCATGAAGCCACCTTAAGTATGTTAGCCGTGATGATGCACGGAGGAGTCTATGAAATATTTGCACCTGATATTAAACAACATCATGTAATCAATCACATCACTGGTGAAGAGATGGACGAGGAAAGAAATGTGTTGATAGAGTCGGCCAGAATTGCCAGAGGAAAGATCAGCCCCATGAGCGCTTTCCAAGCTGAAGAGTTCGATGCTTTATTGATTCCGGGTGGATTTGGAGCTGCTAAAAACCTCTCCGATTTTGCCTTTAAAGGAGCTGAAGCTGGTGTTTTTATCCAAGTGAAAGATGCCATTCAGGAAATGCATAGAATGGGAAAACCCATTGGAGCCTTATGTATCTCTCCTGCGCTTATTGCCTTAACTTTAGACAATGTAGATTTAACCATAGGAAACGATAAAGCGACCATAGAAGCTCTAGAAGCATTAAATGCACATCATTTAGAAACTTCTCACGGCGAAGTGGTTCACGATAAAGCAGAAAATATTTTTACCACTCCTTGTTATATGCTGGATGCTACTATTCTTGAAATTGCCATTGGTGCCGAGAATATTGTAAAGGCTATGATGGAGAGTATGGAGTAGATTGAGAATAAAACAATTATTACTCTGTGAAACTTTGTGACTCCTCTGTGTGCTTTGTGATATAGCTATTAAACACTATAAAGAATAGAACACGAATAACACGGGTTTAGCGGATTGTCACTGATTAATTATGCCAGCTTTCGAACGCTCCGCTTCTCCCTTTCTCCATCTCCTATACATTGTATTTCCACGCAAAGAAAACGCAAAGAAAAATCGCGAAGCTCGCAAAGTAAACAGAACACATATTATGAAACCCATTTCTAAGGTCTACACATACTCAAACATTGAACCTTGAACTTTGAACTTTAAACCTTAAACCCTGAACTTTAAACCCTAAACCTTGAACCCTCTCCAACTCTCCAGTTCAATAACTCAAAAACCACTACAACTTCCCACCCAAAACAGTAGATAACTTCTCAGATTTTACATTTCCTTCTAAGTCGAAGTATTCAAATAATAAGATATAAATTCCCATATCTGCTTTTTGGCCATTCTCGTCTTCTCCATTCCAATAGTAAGTTCCTTCAGTAGCTAAAAGCTCATTTTTTACTAGGCGATTAACTTGTCTTCCTCGTGCATCATAAACGATTAAATTGAGTTGATAACCTACCTCTTGCATGCGATAATGTATTTGAAGAACATCCTCATAACCATCATTATCAGGCGAAAAAACTTCTGGTTCCAATTCAAAAGCAGATATACTTTCGCCTTCCTCTAAATACTGAGAATTCTGATAGCCTGGAGTTCCATAGTTAACAGAGCTGGCAGCTGAATGCCAATTTGAAGAAGCATTCCCTCCATTCAAACTTATTTTTTCTAAAGAAACTCCTTTGGTATCTTTTAATAAACTGTGATGCATGTCTTCGTTATACTGTAATTCATCAATAATACTGTCCGTGGAGGAGCTTAAATGAAGAAGAATGTGGCCTTCGGAATTGGGGAAATCGGGCAAGCTATTCAGTTGCATGATTTGCTCAGGTTGTTCAGAATAATAGACTTTGAGTACTTGTGTTGGGGATTCGGCATAGGCCATATAATCCATAGGGAATAGCAGAGCGCTTTCCAAATCGGCAATATACCAAGTGGTATCGTATTGATTCACTTTTATTCTCGAAATACTCAGTCCCGCAGTTTCTAGGATTTTCTCAGAAACATTAACCAATTCTATATATTCTCCATCATCAATAGCTGCATCAAAAAGGATTTCATTAAAAACGATATCTCCTTTTTCTATTTCATCGGGAACAGCAAAACTCAAAAACAATCCTCCCGCTGAGCTACCATTACATTCCAATAATCCATCTTGAATTTCTAAGGTATAAACTACCGCATTAGATAGTTCTTCATTTAGACTAAGAATAACGGTATTATATTTAGGTCCTTCTATTTCGCAAGTATTGGGCTGTCCTATGCCCTGATCTATAAAATAACTCTGAGTTTCCGCCAAGCTGATACTGTCCATTTTTTCGCTGAAATAAACTCGTATACTCATTTCACTCAATAGCTCAATTCTCTGAATCCTCAAAGGCTCTATCTCACCCGAAGTTCCATTCACACTATTCAAACTTCCGGGAGTTCCTCCTCTAGCATCTATGCTTTCGCTCCAATTGGGCTGCTCCACACAATATTCCAAAGGATCAATAGCTTCTAAACTCCATCCCCCATCTGATTTATCGTCATCATCAAACCAATCATCGTCATATTCCACCTGATGAATAATACCTCCACCCAGGTTTCGTAATACCAATTGAGTTCCACCATTTGTTAAGGAAAAACTAGATATGGGATAAGTATCTCCAAATTCAGAAAAACTAGCCACAGCATTGGGCTCGCAAACAATCAAATATTCTTGAGGCTCTAATAAATAGCTTTCAAAAGTTTTTATGGTAGAGCCTGTTTGCAGGGTCCAACCCGCTAAATCGATAGGGGCATTGGAAGTATTATAAAGCTCTAAAAACTCATAGGGAGGCAAACCATAAGCGGGTTCCGGATCTGCCAATATCTCATTTATCACTACATCGCCTTCCATCGCAATTTTCGGCACCATAAAATCAATCTCGGCTGGGGTATCCATGAGCTGGCCTGCACAATTTCTAATTTCTCCATCTATTACCAATTGATAATGCTCCCCTATTTCAAATTGGTCTTCGAATACTAAAAACACAGAGCTGCTGGTATCTTTTGCCATGACTTGTTGAACTGGAATTCCCCCAGGGTTCACAATATAATTGGATTTTCTTAAAACATCTTGCAAATCCATTTGTTGGTTGAAGGTCAATAATAAAAGAGGATTATCCACTACTTCTAAACTTGAAGCCTGAGGGAAAGCAGGTGTATCATCATAAATAGAATTCATTTCGCCTGGGCTTCCACCTCGTGCATCTTCTGCCGCTCTCCAATTGATGGCTTGGGAACAAAAGTCGGAAGGGTTAATTTGCTCTAAAGACCATCCTCCATCATCTTTATTGGGATCCAAATACCAATCATCGCTGTATTCTACTTCATGAACCACAATATCCGTTGGGCTTAATAAGCGCAATAACTGTCCCCCATTGGTTAAAGAAAAACTAGAAAAGCCAACACACTCTCCATACGGAGCCAGCAAGGAAATATTACTTTCTTTACAAAGAATAAGATAGGAGTTGGCAGGGATATTGGCTTCCGGAAAGTCTTTTAGTGTCCCTCCTATTTCTAGCTTCCATCCTTGCAAAGTGATTACGGTTGAAGTTCTATTATAAATCTCAAGATACTCTGCATTTGGCAATTGTATTTCTGGAGTTGGGTCTGCCATGATTTCATTAATAACCACATCGAAAGGAGAAACTTCTACTCTGGCAAATGTCTTTACCGTGGGCTCCATCACATTTCCACTTAAATCTTCAATATTTTCTATGATGATTTCATACTCTTGATTCTCCAAAAATTCATTCTCAAATTGCAGAAAGACTTCTGTTTTCCCTTCTGACAAAATTGCAACAACAGGGTTACCAACAGATTGATTCACGTTATAATTTAGCATATTTATAGCAGTCTCTTCCAAAATCATTTCACTAAAACTAATATTTAATTCTTTTGAGGATTCTAATACAACCGCCTCCACCTCCGGCTTTTCAGTATCCACTTCCATATATTGTATCTCTATGTTATCTAAGTAAAATTTAGTGGAATTAGAGCTGGTATATTTACAGAAGTATCCAAAATAAGAAGTAGTGCTGATGCTATTATCATTTCCTTGGCATTCCATTTGAAACTGACCTGTGCTATTAAAATCTGAATAAACGATCCAGTCTCCATTATTCTTGTGAATCACCTTTATTTTAGCCTGAAAAGAGGAAGCCACACTAGCTTCTGTTCCTCTACAAATGGAGGTGATTTCTGTTCCATTTTGTTTAAACAACTCTATGGCATCATCGCTCAAAGACTCTCCAAATTGAAGGAAATATCCATTTAAACTACCGGATAAATCTTGTTGATCGGATGTCAAATAAACCCGAGCATTATTATTAGAGGAAGGACTGAATGAAAGTTTTATAAAAAACTCCCAGCTGGTGCTGTCCATTATGGAGCTGGCAGTGACCAAATATGAGGTATCCGACTGTCCTTCATTATTCAATTGCAATTGAAAATCAGGGTTGACTATGAAATGGCTCTCATCGCCTATCCATGAAGGATTCTGGGTAAAATCACCATCCTCAAAAGTCTCAGAAACTTGGGCATGAATTAGGAAGGAAAGCACTAAGAAAACGATTAGTATAAAATGCTTTTTCATTAGGAAAGTTTTATCATTTATTATCGCAATAAATGTACTAATTTTGCATTTAATAAAGAAATAAATATGAGAATAGCAGTAGTAGGCGTTACGGGAATGGTTGGAGGCGTTATCCTCCAAGTACTAAAAGAAAGTGAATTGGTGATCACAGAATTGATCCCTATTGCTTCGGAAAAATCAGCAGGCAAAGAAATCGTTTTTGATGGCCAGACATTCACTGTTTTAACCATAGAAGAAGGCTTAAAGAAAAACCCTCAGATTGCCATCTTTTCAGCTGGTGGTGCTACTTCTAAAAAATGGGCTCCTGTATTTGTCAAACAAAACTGCTATGTGATTGACAATTCTTCTGCTTGGCGCATGGATAAAGAAATCCCTTTGGTGGTTCCTGAAATCAATGCCGCCCAACTAACCAAAGAACATAAACTCATTGCCAATCCAAATTGCTCTACCATACAAATGGTATTGGCTTTGGCTCCACTTCACCAAGCCTATCAATTAAATCGTTTAGTGGTTTCTACTTACCAATCAGTTACTGGCTCTGGCGTTGGCGCTGTTCGGCAATTGCAAGATGAAAGAATTTGTCGTCCTGCTCCAGCTAAATTCTATCCTCACCCTATCGATATGAATTTGATTCCTCATGGTGGCGATTTCTTAGAAAACGACTATACCTCTGAGGAAATGAAACTGGTAGATGAAACTAGAAAAATATTAGGTGACGATAGTATTAGAGTAACCGCCACCGTGGTTCGAGTTCCTGTGATGGGTGGGCATAGCGAAAGCATTAATGCTGAATTCCATCAAGACTTTGAGATAAAAGATGCGGTGGAATTGATGCGAAATTATCCTGGAATCACTATTCAAGATACACCTTTAAATAACGACTATCCCATGCCTAAATTTGCTGAAGGGAAGAATGATGTTTTTGTGGGTCGTATTAGAAAAGACGAAAGCCAAGATAAAACCATGAACATGTGGGTGGTTGCCGATAACCTAAGAAAAGGCGCGGCTACCAATGCTGTTCAAATTGCAGAATATATTACCAAAAACTTCGCTATCTAAATCTTGCCCTTGGAACTCATTAAGGACATAAAAAACTTTCCCAAACTTAGCTATCCTGTGGTTAGTATAGGTAGATTCGATGGTGTGCATATTGGTCATCAGAAATTATTGAAGATATGTAAATCTATAGCCACTGAAAAGCAAGGGCAAGTAGTCATTATCACCTTTGACCCAGGACCAGAGGAAGTTCTTTTTGAAAAAAGCAAAGACGAAGTTAAACTACTCAATACCATAGAAGAAAAGGCCAAGTTGCTGGAGTCTTTTGGAGTGGATTATCTGTTAGTCATCCCTTTTACTGAGGCCTTCTCACATACCACTTCCTTTGATTTTGTGAGGAGTATTTTGGTGGAGCAAATTGGAGTAAAAGAAGTGGTGATGGGCTTCGATAATCAATATGGATATGGCCGTGATGGTGATTTTCTCTTGATGAATAAATTTGCCGATAAATATGGTTTCTTAGTGAATGAAGTGCCCATGGAGGATATTCACAAGCTGGGAATTAGTTCTGTTAGAATTAGAAAATACCTCACCGAAGGAAATATTCCTGCTGCTAATAAATTCTTGGGCTATAAATATCAAATGTCGGGCTTGGTGGTTCAAGGGAATCAAATTGGTCGTACTTTAGGTTTCCCCACAGCCAATATGGATGTTAAGGATAAGTATCGCCACAAGCTCATGCCGGCTGGTGTTTATGTGGTAGAGATTAAAATAGGCGAAGAGCATTTTTATGGCATGGCCAATATCGGATATCGTCCAACCATTAGATTAGAAAAACATGACCTCAGTTCCGAAGTCAATATCTTTAATTTCAATAGAGATATTTATGGGAAACATATCACCATGTGTTTTTTAGAGAAAATTAGAGAAGAAGAGAAGTTTGATGGCTTAGAAACGCTAAAAAAACAATTGACTTCGGACAAAGAAAAGGCATGCCTGATGATGGAGCGATTTACGGATTGTAAGTAAAGAGTTTGCTTTCCACCCTAAAATCTTGTTAATCTAGCTTTTAAACCTATTAAGCTCTCAATATTTAAGATTCCACGCGAAGAAAACGCAAAGGAAGAACACGCCAAAAGCGCAAATGGATTCACGCCTCGACCACAAGGAGAGGATTAAAGCCCTGAGAAGGGGGAATAAAAACTTCTCAAGCTCTTAGGTTTTCACCCTCTCAACTATTGATTATAATTACTTTAATATATTTTAGGCAATCTAGAATTTCACGCAAAAAAAAACGCAAAGGGAAAACATGCAAAGAACGCAAAGATGATAGGACACGGATGGCACAGTGTCTTAGCGAATTTTTACTGGATAATTATGACGTTCTTGGCTTTCTCCAATTCTAAATTGTGCAGGTTTTTAAACTTAACAAATTATGGAGCATTTTGTGGTTTGTTCTTAGTTATACATTCCTGTTTTTAAGCAAAAAAAAATCAAATGCGAATATTTAGGGCCTCATTTTGTAATCAAATAATTGCAAAAAACAATCAATTTAATCCGGGAAAATAGTATTTTTGACCAAACTCTTTTCATCTAACATTATACTTATAAATTATGAAAAACCGCATTTTAATCATTATTCTCATCTGTGTTTCATTTCTTTCTTTTGGGCAGCAGAATCACTTATCAGTTCATAACAAATTCAGAAAAGTGCAGCACTCTAGCTATTTTGATTATCAGAAAATGTTCTCATCTTTAAAAATGGATCCCGATCAATACTTAACAGCATTTCAAAAGTTAGACTCCCTAAATCTTGAAACATATCTGGGAGAAAACAACTATAATACACTCCAATCAAGACAATGGCAACACAATAATTTAGGACAAATTACTAGCTTTCTATATTATAAGGATATTGCAGACTATGGCATGTATTTGGATTTTAAAATAGATTATACCTATGATAGTAACTTCGATAAATCAACGAAAATATACTATAGAAAAAACATTGAAGATGAACTTTCTGAATACTCTAGAAACCTTTATAATTATGATTCATACCATCAACTAATCGAGGATATATATTCGGTGAGGCTCTTTGATGATGAGGAATTTACAAATCAATCTCAAAAAATATACTCTTGGAATTCAGCAAACCTATTGGAGAGCATTATAATTAACGATTGGGATTCAGACCAAAACAACTGGAACTTTGAAGAACAACAAAACTTCTATTATAGTAATGAAGGATTATTAGACTCTTTATTAATACAATATTGGATTACAGAAGAAAACACCTGGAAGGATTTCTATTTATACAAATATGAACACAATGAGAATCAAGATTTAACAAGCGAAGAGGCTTTTATTCAATACCTTGACATCAATTATTGGGAAAAACGTTATAAAAGAGACTATATTTTTGATGAGGAAGGGAATAATATAGAAAGGTTAACTTTCTCTGTAAAATCAAGTGACGATTCTTGGCTATTGAATGATAAAACAAACTGGTCGTATGATGAATATGGAAATAATATCGAAACCTACAAATATAATTGGGATGAAAATAATGAAATCTGGATGACACTAAGTAAAAACCAAAATCTGTACGACTATAATTTCTCAATAGATGAAGTAATCATTCCATTAGATTATGATCTTTTCACAGATGTATATGAATATCATGAAATATATGATGCACAAAACATTTGGTTAAACACTTTGTTCTTTAAACAAAATGAAGATTCACAAGAATGGGAACATACCGGCAGGACTTCTTTATATTACTCAAGCATTGAGGTATCAAACACCAATAACTTTAAAACAATCCCAGTTACCATTTATCCAAATCCCACAACAGATGCATTATATATCGATTGCGATAAGGAAACCTATACAGAAATCCTCAACCTTAGTGGTAAAAAGATACACTCATCATACCATCAAACCATAGATATCTCCCACCTTGAGAAAGGAGTCTATTTTATGAGGATTAAATCAGATAAGGAGCTGATAAAAACTCAAAAGATTATTAAGCTATAAAACAAATCAACTGGACCTAGACTACTCTGCAAAACAAACAACTGCATGGTGAAACTTCTCAAAACCTTTGAATCCTTCAACATCTTAAGCCTCATCATTACACTCAAAGAAAGTGCAAAGACAAAATATGCCAAGATCGCAAAAGGAATCTAACTATTAAATAAACTGAAGTTTCGCACCAAATCAGACTGCCTTATCAAGCTGAATTAGAATAGGTTCTTTTTCTCTAAAAAACAGAAAATTTTCACTATTGTTGATTAACTCATGTGCAATTTTCTGAAAATCAACACCA
>NZ_JABKBZ010000067.1:0-26889 GCF_013166635.1 Lentimicrobium sp. S6
TAAAAAAGGCTATAATTTCAATCTACACTAAATATTATGCCTTGTGAAGCAAAACATCAATTCATATTTGCTACTCTTTAATCCGAACTCTTTATTCTGATTCTCCCCATAAAAATTAACATGAGCCAGTAAAACTAAAGGTACGTGTTTAATCAGAGTGTAAAATATTTCGTATCTTTGTGATGTACAACGTGTTCATGGTAATATCCGAAGGTAAAACTATCAACATAAATATTTTCACCTATATCATAATAGATTCTAATCTATATCATAATCAATTTCGATATACATCATAATGGACTTTCACCTAGGTCATCATTTCAACTTCTAAGCTTCTTTTTACTTATTGATGCTTTGCTTTTCTTAAAACAATAGGCTGTATTTAGAAAACTTAAAAAGAAATTAATGCCTTATAATCCAGAAGTCACATTGATTATGTATCGGCATTTACCATTTCAAGAGCAAAATAGTTTAAAGAGCTTTTCCTGTATACTTGGCATAAATGAACAATTCAAAAGAATGATCAAGGCATCATGGATGAAACTTGATTTGCAAGGTCACCAAAGCAATATCATCATTTTTTCTCATATTTATCATAATTGATCACAATTAGCATTCAGAAATCATTTTGTTTAACAATATGTTAATTTAATTAAACATAATATTTTTTTGTCTAAGTTTGCATCGTAATCATTAAACAAATAAATATTCTTTTAGAAATTTATAAATAATAACAAAAACATAGAAAAATGAAAACTTTAAAACTAAACACCACACTAAGAAACATGATGACATTAATCGTTGTATTAACTTTCAGTTTCTCAAGTACCATGGCAAAATCTCCAGCGAAGGCCACAAAAACTATCGTTGAAATTGCTGTTTCCAATGATGACTTCAGCATTCTTGTTGAGGCATTATCAAAAGCAGAATTAGTAGACGCCTTAAGTGCTGATGGACCATTTACTGTATTTGCTCCAACAAACGAAGCCTTCGAAAATCTTTTTAATGAACTTGGAGTAGATGGGATTACTGACTTAACTAAAGACCAGTTGACACCTATCTTATTGTATCACGTTGTAAGCGGTAATGTAATGGCAGCTTCTGTTAAATCAGGTGATGTTTCTACTCTTAATACTGATGCCCAGTTGATGGTTAATGCGTCTTCTAAAGGAGTTAAAATCAATAAAAACTCCAACGTTGTTTCAACTGATATTATGGCAACCAATGGTGTTATCCACGTGATTGATGCTGTTTTAGTACCCGCTGAGAAAACTAAAGCTGCTAAATCAAGTGGCGGTGGATGCTAATAAACTAAGCTCTTTTCTTAAATAAGCGAAATATTTATCCTACAATAATTTAGATTAACCTATTAAAATGCCATCCTCAAATCGGGGACGGCATTTTTTTTTGCACACCCATTGAATCAACATGATTCTGATGAGCTTTCGCAAAATAATACTACTCAAAACAAATTTCCTTAAAAAAAGATTCTTCACATCATTGCATTTCGTTCAAAATGACAGTGTATTATCAGGTGATAGAGAGGTAGAAGGGTTTTGCTTTTGCTATGTCAAAAGCAAAGCCCTTTCTTGTGTTCATTTGTCAATATATCAGTCATTACGATTCGTAGCGTTAAGTCTTTAATAATTATAAGGACGCTATCATTCTCAAGCCTTTAATCTTGAATTTCTCCATAGGCTCAGTAATACCATTAGAAAAGCTATTGATATATGTATTATATTTGGCGCCCTTTAGTGAAAAAAATCATATTTAAATAAAGAATAAATATTACCAAAAAAATGAGAAAAACACTTTTAACACTAATGGTCACTGTGGTTTCCCTGAGCCTTTTTGCTCAAATCCCAAACGGCTATTACGATGATGCTCAAGGCCTTTCGGGAGAAAGTTTAAAAACAGAGCTCTATTATATCATCAAAGATCACGATTCACAATCCTATAGCTCCCTATGGACCCATTATTACACAACTGATGATAAACCCAATGGAAAAGTTTGGGATATGTATTCCGATGTTCCTGGAGGTACTCCTCCTTATGAATTTACCTTTGGTAGCAACCAATGCGGAAGCTATGGTGACGAGGGCGATTGCTATAATAGAGAGCACTCCTTCCCTAAAAGCTGGTTTGATGATGCCAGCCCTATGGTAACCGATATATTCCACATTGTACCTACTGATGGTTATGTGAATGGAAAAAGAAGCAATTGGCCCTTTGGTGAAACCAATAGCCCTAGCTGGACCAGTGAAAATGGCTCTAAAGTGGGTAGCTGTAGCTATCCTGGCTATAATGGAACCATATTTGAACCTATCGATGCCTATAAAGGCGATTTTGCGCGTATCTATTTTTATATGGCCACACGTTACGAAAACCTGATTGCAAATTGGGAGAATAATTCATCTAATTCAGATGCTGCCTTAAATGGTACCTCCTTCCCTTGCTACGAAGAATGGTATTTAAACATGATTCTAGAATGGCATCAAAACGACCCCGTCAGCCAGAAAGAAATAGATAGAAATAACGACATTTACTACGAAGTTCAAGGCAATAGAAATCCTTTTGTAGATCACCCAGAATGGGTAGCCCTCGTTTGGGGCGGAGTTCAAGCTCCTGCCATTAGCAATGTATCTTATGCTCCACAAGTACCGGAGGAAAACGAAACCGTTTCAGTTAGTGCTCAAATCACCGATGATGGAAGCATTATTACGGCTCAACTTCTTTGGGGCCTTAACTCATCTAGCTTAAGCAATACGGTGAATATGAGTGCCAGTGGGAATAACTATTCCGCTCAAATTCCTGGTCAATCTGCCGGACAAGAAGTCTATTTTAAGATAAAAGCTACAGATGATGAAGCCAATACTTCTTTATCTAGTGTTTATAATTATCAAGTAGCTGAAAATGCCGGCTTTATCTCCCTCCCCTTTACTGAAGATTTTAATGATGAAACATTGGGTATCTTTCTAGATGTAAGCGTGACCGGTGCTGAACTCATTTGGCATAATGATGATTATCAAGATGCATTCTATGCAAAAATGTCAAACTATAATGGTACAGACAACACCGAAAATGAAGATTGGTTAATTACTCCAGCCATTAATTTCAATGGCTATACCAACGAAAAGCTGAATTTTAGCTCTGCCATGAAAGACTATGATGATAATAATTGCTTTCTCTATTTAATGTATTCCACCAATTACTCTGGAACAGGAAATCCCAATAATGCTACCTGGATAGACATCAGCAACTTAGCTAACTGGTCCGATGGAGATTACACATGGACCGCTTCTGGAGAAATCAGTTTGGCATCCATTACTGGGAGCCAGGTGTATTTAGCCTTTAAATACGATTCTCAAGCAGGTTCTGGTAAGACTTGGCAAATAGATGATGTAAGTATCACTATTGATGGAACTTCAAACACCCCCCCTCAAATTACTAATCTTACCCACAGCCCCAATATCCCTGACGCCAACGAAGCCGTTTTGATTAGCGCTACAATTATAGATGATGGTAGTGTAGCTTCTGCTCAAGTAAAATGGGGCTATAGCAATTCGAATTTAAGCAATACAGTAAACATGAGTGCTTCGGGGAATACTTATTCTGCTCAGATTCCTGGTCAAGCAGCAAGTACAACTGTTTATTACAAAGTAATCGCAACTGATAATGAATCAGCTGTTGGGGAAACTACTGTGGCATCATATACGGTGACTGCGGCTTCAAACACCCCTCCTCAAATTTCTAATGTAAACCACAATCCTAGCCTTCCAGAGATTAATGAAGTAGTTATGGTAAGTGCTATTATTAGCGATGATGGAAGTATTAGCCTTGCTGAAATATTCTGGGGATTCACTTCCAGCAGCCTAAGCAACCAAGTAAACATGACAGGAACAGGAAGCAACTATACAGGTCAAATTCCTGGACAAGCAGAAGGACAAACGGTTTATTATAAGGTAAAAGCTACTGATAATGATAATGCCACTAGTGAAAGCAGCATTATGAATTATACAGTTGCCAGTGCCACCAACAACCCTCCTCAAATTAATAATTTGACGCACACACCCGGTGCTCCAGATGAGGCTGAGCCTATTAATATTACGTGTAATATTATTGATGACAATGCAGTTGCTCAAGCTATTATTTTCTATGGACCTAGCTCTTCTTCCATGAGTACTCAAGTGAATATGATGGCTTCCGGAGATGACTATTCTGGTACTATTCCAGGGCAGAATGAGAATGCGACCATCTATTATCAAGTGAAAGCTATTGATGATGAAGATGCTTTTAGCCTAAGCGCCATTCAGAATTTCACTGTAAATGAAACAATAAATACTCCACCTGTTATTAACACTGTAAGTTTTAGCCCAATAGAGCCAATAGAAGCGGAGGAGGTTACTGTAACAGCAAATATTACTGATGATGATGCTATTGAGTCTGCGTTGATATTATGGGGAGTAAGCGAGTCAAACATGAGTAATATAGTCGCCATGAGTAATGCTGGCAATGCCTATTCTGGCATTATTCCAGGTCAAAACGAAGGCATCACTGTTTATTTTAAAGTTCAAGCTTTCGATAATGATAGCGATATGACAGAATCAACTACTTATCAATACTACATTGAGATTACAAGCAACGAATTAACATTGCCCTTCATAGAAGGTTTTGAATCTGATGACCTAGGTGTTTTTAGTGAGTATAGCGTTAGCGGAGAAGAAAACACCTGGCATATAGATGATTATGATGACAACCTTTATGCTAAAATGTCTAATTATAATGGAAGTGAAAATCTAGAGAATGAAGATTGGATGATAAGTCGTCCTATTAATTTCGATAATTATAGTGGAGAGGTATTAAACTTCCGCAACTCCATGAAAGACTATTCTGATAATACTACTTTTATCTATGTTAAATATTCTACTGATTATGACGGAAGTAGCAACCCAAATGAAGCCAACTGGACCGACCTAAGCGCTTCAGCAAACTGGTCACCCGGAGAGTACGAGTGGGTGGAGTCTGGTGACATCGACTTAAGTATTATCAATGGTACCAAAGTATATTTGGCCTTCCAATATGTTTCGGAGGATGGCACTGGAAAAACTTGGCAAATTGACAATGTGAGCGTTACTTTAGGCGGTGCCAATTCTGCACCAGTGATTAGCAATATTAGTCATAGCCCAGACGAACCATATCAAACAGATGATATAGAAGTTTCTGCACTTATTACGGATGATGGAAACATAGAAAATGCAGAAATCCAATATGGCAACTCCCCTACTCAAATGACTCAGATTTCTAATTTATCGGGTTCTGCAGATAATTATTCTGGTACAATTCCTGCTCACAATGCTGGACTAACTATCTACTATAGGATTATGGCAGAAGATAATGATGGAGTGGTTTCGTATTCTTCCATCTATAATTACTATATTGATTTATATGATGGAGTTCAAACTATCAAGCAAGCAAATTGGACGGTGTATCCAAACCCAGCAAATCAAATGATTAAGATTACTTCTACTTTCGATAAAGATGTTCAATTGATGATTTATCACAGTTCTGGTAAATTGGTTTTAGAGACTCAATCCTATATATTAAACTCTGATATTGATGTTTCTAACTTAGCACCTGGTATGTATTTTATCAGATTAATTGATAATACACAAACTGAAAGCTTAAACTTGATCATTAGATAATCTTTTAATACTGAAAACTAAATAAAATGCCATGAATACTATTTTGTATTTGTGGCATTTTTTTGGGTACTGGGTACTGGGTACTGGGGTTTCTAGGTTTTAGGTTCTGAGCTGGAGAGCTGTGAGAGCTGGAGACATAGGGACTTGGAGATGGGGAGAGCTGGAGAAGGTTTGATGTTCATTTGTTCCTGGTTCATGGTTCATGGTTATAGGTTAAAGTTCGATGCGGGATGGTAGAGCCTTAGATAATCCGCTAAATCCGTATCATCTGTGCACTATCTTCTTTGCGAGCGATTTTCCTTTGCTTTTTCTTTGCGTGAAATTTATTTTACTGTTGGTGCTGGGTGCAGGGTGCTGGGTACTGGGGACTTGGAGAGAGCTGGGGACTTGGAGAGCCAGAGAAGCTAAATACTAATGATTAACCGGTGCAAATCCGCTAAATCCGCTAAATCCGCGTCATCTGTGTTCTATCTTCAAAATTTTAAGTTTAGGCCAGCAAACCATCCTTCTCCACATCTGCAATTAAAAATTGGAGGGCAGGATAGGACTTGCAGATATATTCGTGCAAGGCATAATTAGGAACCCAGATGGCAGCCAATATATCCTCCTCCATTTGAGGAACTAGTTTACCTTTAAAATCACTTCGCATCAAATACCAATAGGTCTTTTTAATGATCCAATCTTGATGGAAAGAATAGATATGATAGGTACAGGGCAATTGTGAAATTACTTCAGCAGAATCTATACCAGTTTCTTCTATCACTTCTCTTGTGGCTCCATCGCCAATACTCTCATTTGCTTCAAGATGACCTTTGGGGAAATCCCATTTCCCAAAGCGATGAATCATCAATATTTCCGACTTATAATTCTTCACAATACCGCCTGCAGCAGACCAAACTTCAAAATGAGAAGCAAATTTCTGAAAGGCCTCCTCAGTATCTGTATGATTCACCCAATAGTTTGCAGCAATACGATTTGTTTTAATCTGATCTATAATTTGAGGAAGTTCTAACAAGCTTATGGTTTGAAAATCAGCATAAGTCGGCTTCATGTTAGGAAGTTCCTGCTTTTGTCCAAAAAAAATTAATCTGTTATTGATAAAAACTTTATAGTTTTGCATACAATTTGAGAAGAAATATTTAGTTATAGAATTAAGTTCACACAAAAATAGCGAATAATAATGCAATTAAAAAACGACGTAGCAGAAAATGTTGCTAAATTACTTTTACAAGTCAAAGCAGTTAAGTTAAGCCCAAACCAACCATTCACTTGGGCATCTGGCTGGAATTCACCTATATATTGTGACAATAGACTAACGCTATCTTATCCACAAATCAGAACTTATATCCGTCAGGAATTTGTGAAGATGATTAGTGAAGAAGTAGGACATATTGATATTATAGTAGGTGTGGCTACTGGCGGCATCGCTATTGGAGCCCTAGTAGCTCAAGAATTAGGACTTCCTTTTGCTTATGTACGTTCTGCCTCAAAAGCTCATGGTTTAACTAACCAAATAGAAGGTGTGGTAGAGTCTGGACAAAGAGCCGTGGTGATAGAAGATTTAATTTCAACTGGTGGAAGTAGCATGAAAGCTGTAGAAGCTTTAAGAGAAGTTGGTGTTAATGTAAAAGCCATGATAGCCATCTTTAATTATGGTTTCGAAGTGGCGCAAAAGCGTTTCGACGATGCTAAATGTAGGATGATGAGTTTATCAAACTACGATGCTTTAATAGAATTTGCTATGGCCACTGATTATATTCAGAAAAGCGATTATGCCAGCTTAAAGAAATGGCGTGAAGCTCCTGATAAATGGAATAAATAAAACACTATGCATCATATTAAAAGTAAAACCATATCGGTGAGTGCATCTGCTCCTCGCGTTTACGACTTCATCTCCGATTTTAACAATTTGGAGAAACTCATGCCCGAAAAAGTAGTAGACTGGAAATCAACCATGACTACCTGTACCTTTACTATTCAAGGTATGGCCACACTAAATATGAAACAAGGCCAAAACAAAAGCAATGAGTTAGTACAAATGCTTGCTGATGGCAAAAATCCTTTTCAATACGATTTAAATACATTTATTGCAGCTCATGGAGAGGATGCTTCAGAAATATATCTTCAACTCAATGCAGACTTAAATCCAATGTTAGCCATGATGGCAAAGAAGCCTTTAGAGAACTTTGTGAATATTTTGGCTGAAGAGTTATCCAAGCAGTTTTAGACTGCTTTATTATTCTCCTACACCCTATTTTTAATGTTTTAATGATTGAATGTTTTAATGATTGAATGCTCTTCAATTAATAGCATATAAGCTATAGTCTAAGGTACTTTATTCTATCCAGCTCCCATTCATTGGAAGGAAAAGAATAAAAAAAGACAGTCTATAAGAACTTTACCTCTTTTAAATCATAAGCAATAGCTTCCAAGCCTTCTTCAGCCAGCAATAAGCGACCAAATTCATCTACACCTAAAATCTTAGCCTTGATGATACCCTTTCCTACTTTATAGGAACAATACTCATCTCGTTGGTATAAAAGTTCATGATAATCGGAAATGAGCTTCTCCGGCTTTCTTTGGAGGAGTCTATACTTCTTCATTAGAGTAGTAATCAAACCATGGAGCTCCTCTAGAGGTTCGTATTCGGCAGGTTTGAGCTGAACGAGAGAAATGGGATTGGGTGCATCAGAGGTGAATATTTCCTGATTGATATTTAATCCAATACCAAACATAGATTTGGATAGATGATTACCCGCAATGGCATTCTGTATCAGAATACCTGCTATTTTTTTTTTACCCACATAAATATCATTGGGCCATTTTATTTTGACTTGTTTTATGCCCTTGCTATTTAAATAATCAACAATAGAAAGCGATACCCACCTACTCACTTGGAAGGTATCTGCGGCCTCTACAAAATCTGGAAATACAATAGAACTAAAAAGTATATTCTTGCCGGCTTCACTTTCCCAAACATTGGTATCTTGTCCTTTTCCTTTGGTTTGGAAATCGGCAGATACGGTATGAAAGTCAGATAAATTTACTTTAGAAGAAAGCTCCCATAAAGTTTCATTGGTCGACTCCATCACTTCCAAATGCTGATGAAGAAAGCTAGGCATATTAGTTGAGTTTGATAAAGTTATAAGTAATACTTCCCTTTTGAACTTCAGCGGCATCCACATCTGGAGTAAACTTGGCTTTTAAAGCTGCTTGCCGTGCCATATTCCTCAATTTGATATCCGTTACATTGGTTCCTTTTTGCATCACTTCAGCGCGGGTAACTTCCCCCATCTTGTTGACCCATATACTCACCACTACTTTTCCTTGATCATCAGAATCGTAATTAGGCTTAGGTAAACTCTTGGCTTTTCTGTTTCCTAGGTTAAAAGAGATACCGTTTCCTTGTCCGCCTAATCCATCGTATCCGCTAGAGTTTGGATCCCCTGTCACTTTACCTTTATCTCCAGCCTCTTGTTCGGGTCCTTCACTGCTATCTCCTGTTTTACTTTTTTTACCAGTATACATCAATCGTGGATCTACAACAGGTTCTGGTTCTGGCTCAGGTTCTATTTTCTCTGGAACATCAACAGGTTTCTCCACCACTTTTTCTTCTACCACTTCTGGTTTATCCTCAGGTATTTCTTTTGGTTCTTCTTGCTTAGGCTTTTCAGGCTTTTCCGCTGGTTTTTCCTGTATGGCAGGGGCTTCATCGGAGATTTGATCTACAATCTCTTCTTCTTCCTGTGCGGCAGTTTCTTGCACTGGAACTGGCGTTGGTGCCTTAGGCTGTTCTATCGGTAATTGTCTCTGCTGATTCCCACTACCCACATCTGAAAAACCTAGATTTACTTCAACACCCTCCTCCTCTGGTAAGGGCAAGGGAGTAGAAAGTCCTAAGAATATAAGGACAATCAGAAGCAAAGTATGGAAGATAATGGCTCCAATTATTGCGCGTATTCTATCTTTCTTTTCCGACATTCAATCTATTTTGGTTTGGTAGCCAATATGACTTTATGCTTGGTTAACCGTCCTTTATTAATTTGGTTTACAGCATCTATCACCGTTACTACATATTGAACAGGAACAGATTTATCGCTTCTAAGTACTACTGTTCCTTGGTCGTATACTTGCAAAGCTTGTGCCAAAACACTTTCTAAATTTTCATCCTCTACCCTACGCTTCTCCAAATAAAAATCGAATTGATCATTAATATAAATGGTCACATTTTGCTTCGACATGGTTTTACTACTGCTACTTGGCAATAATAGTTTTATGGCGTTGGGGCTTATCAAAGTGGAGGTGATCATAAAGAAGATCAACAGTAGAAAGACCAAATCTGACATACTGGTGGCATTGAACTCAGCTTTACGTTTATTTCTTGATTTAATAGCCATTTTTTTCTTTTTAATTATGCTGCTGGTTCGTTCAATACATCCATGAACTCGCTTGATTTAGCTTCTAAAAGAAAAACCAATTTGTCCACCTTAGCTACTAAGATATTATACAAAACATAAGCTATAATACCCACTATCAAACCTCCAACAGTAGTAATCATGGCTTGATAAATACCACTAGATAATAACTGAATATCAATATTGTTTCCTGCCATTGACATATCATAAAAGGCGATAATCATACCTATTACCGTTCCCAAGAAACCCAACATAGGTGCTGTACTGGCAATGGTAGCCAGCATAGAAACATTTTTTTCTAACCTGCTTACTTCCAAATTACCTACATTTTCAATAGCCGCATTAATATCGTTTAAGGGCTTACCAATTCTAGAAAGTCCTTTTTCTATCATTCGGGCCATGGGTGTGTTTTCTCTTTTACATAATTCTTTGGCAGTATCAATTTTTCCTCCATGAATATTATCGCGGATGATATTCATAAAGTTTTTGTCTTCTTTAGAACTGCGTGTAATTATTAAATATCTTTCGATGAAAATATAGATAGAAATAATAGACATTACTCCCAAAATAGCCATAATCCACCCACCTTTCATCACCAGGTCTAGAATGCTTACAGACAGCTCACCCGCCTCACCATTCATCATTGCATTAGCGGCATTTAAACTATCTGCCACCACATTGGCTTGCGCCATATTCTGTAAAAGAATCATTATATTCATGTTTATCAATTTTGGTAATAAAATTACTGATAACATTTAGCTCCTATATAAATTAATTGTTCTTTTTTAAACAGAGCTATGTTAATAGTAAAACTGATATTTAGGCTAAATATTGTTGGATTCGGATGAATGCTTTGCTTGCCAATAATTCAGAAATGTTTAGAAATATGTTTTGATTCGATGACTGTAATATTATTCTGCTTCCAGTTCCTTAATTGATTAATCCTGCATGGCAAAAGCAAACAAGACACACTACTAAACCCTGAATACCAAAAAGATTAAGAAACTAACAAAACATTTACTTTAAGTATATTTAGCCTAACACTTTAAGCTAAAAGGGTATGTTCAATTAAGATTTTCAAGCCAATTCCTATCAAGAATAATCCTCCTATTATTTCCATTCTTCCTCGTGTTTTTGCTCCAATGGATTTTCCCATTCTCAATCCTATCATAGAAACCAAGAAAGTCACCACTCCTATGATAAATGCAGCAGAGAAAATTTCTATCTCAAGAAAGGCAAAACTAATTCCTACAGCTAAAGCATCAATGCTTGTAGCTATAGATTGACTGATGAGTTTTGGAAAGCCTAGTTTGAAATCATCATTGATTTTTAATTCATCGGAAGATTGTATTCCTTCATATATCATCTTCCCACCAATAAAACCTAATAAAATAAAGGCCAACCAATGATCTATGCTTTTAATTTCATTCTCAACTAAACTACCACCCCAATAGCCTAAAACGGGCATAGCCGCTTGAAAGAAGGCTAAAAAAAGCGCAATATAAACGGCACTAAAAAACCTTAACTTGGGCATCATCAATCCATTAACTATGCTCACCGCAAAGCTATCCATACTCAATCCCACTGCAATAATTATAATACTTACTAAATCCATTATAAAGATTTTAAGGCTTTATTTAATTGAAGCGCAAAACTATAATTTTTTTGAGAATCTTCACCTATTTATTAGTTGTGCAAGAAATACTGAAATATTCCGGAATACCCTACAAACGGTCTAAAAAATTTATAAGTTTGCTAATCCTAAATCAATGAAATTCAAAACTAGCACAAGACAATGAAAAACAAGACTTTAGCAATACGCCACGAAGATAAATATTTGATGGAAAGAAGAACAGCCATCACTCCTGCTCATGCCAAAAAACTGATTGACAAAGGCTTGGACATCCTAGTTGAGAAATCAGAAAAGAGAATATTTACTCATGATGAATATGAGGATGTTGGGGCTAAGGTTGTAGAAGATATCAGCTCAAGCAAGGTGATTTTTGGTGTTAAAGAGATGCCAATGGAAATTTTTGAGGATAATAAGACTTATATTTTCTTTTCTCATACCATTAAAGGACAAGAATACAACATGCCTTTATTAGAGAGAATGATAGAAAAGAAGATCAACCTTATTGAATACGAAAAGATTGCTGATGAACAAAATAGAAGACTGATATTCTTTGGTCGATTTGCAGGTTTGGCTGGTATGATTAATAGTCTTTGGAGCTTTGGTTTAAGAATGAAAGAAAAAGGTTTTGACACTCCATTCCTTAAATTAAAGCAATCTCACAAATATGATTCTTTAGAGGAGGCTAAAAATGAGATTCAGTCTGTTGGTGAAGAAGTAAAAAAGTATGGCTTACCAAAAGAAATTGGGCCAATGATTATTGGTATCACAGGTTATGGAAACGTAGCGAAAGGAGCCATGGAAATTGCCGACTTATTACCAATATCTGAAATTACTCCAGAGGAATTAGCAGCTATAGACCAAAAAGAATTGGATTTCAACAATCAATTATATAGAGTCATATTTAAAGAAGAGCATATTTCAAAACTCAAAGATGGTAGCGGAAATTTCGAATTACAAGACTATTATAATCATCCTGAAAAGTATGAGAATAACTTTGAACAATATGTTCCTCATTTAACTATTCTGATGAATTGTATGTATTGGGACACCAACTATCCAAGAATTATAACTAAAGCTTTCTTAAAAGATTTATATGCCAAAGGTGAACCCAAGCTAAAAGTTATTGGAGATGTAACTTGTGACCCTGATGGTAGTATTGAGGCTACCCATATTGGAACTGAAATTCAAGATCCAATATTCGTATACAATCCAAAAACAGATAAACCCAAGATGGGTACTGATGGTGATGGTATCTTGATTATGTCTGTAGATATTCTTCCTAGTGAACTTCCAAGAGATGCTTCAATAGCTTTTGCCGATGCTTTGGTAGATTATGTAGAAGAAATAGTAACTTGTGATTATAGTGTTAATTATAATGAATTAGCACTTCCTGCACCTATTAAAAAGGCCTTAATTCTGCATAATGGAGAATTTACTCCAGAATATGAATATATGAAAAAATTTATTGAATAATAATATAAATACTAATGCAAGTACATTAAATAACTTGTGTTCAAACCAAAATAAAAAACATGCAAAAAATATTGATACTTGGAGCTGGTTTATCTGCCTCTTCACTCATTAAATATTTATTAGAACATTCGGAGCAATACGATTGGAAAATTAGAATTGGTGATTTATCTAAAGAAACTGCCGAACGTAAAATTGATGGACATGCCAATGGCGAAGCCTTCAAGTTTGATGTTTCCAACAAAGAACAATGTCATGAGGAGGTTGCTAAAGCTGATATCGTTGTCAGTATGTTACCCGCTAGTATGCACTTTACTGTGGCAGAAGCCTGTGTGGAGCATTCTAAAAATATGGTCACCGCATCTTATGTTTCTAAAGAAATTCAAGGCTTAAAAGAAAAAGCGCTTGAAAAGGACATCTTAATCTTAAACGAAATTGGTGTGGATCCTGGTATCGACCATATGTCGGCTATGCAGGTGATAGACAAGATAAGAGAAGGTGGTAGCGAAGTCATTGAGTTCTACTCGTCAACTGGTGGACTTGTGGCTCCTAAATACGATAACAACCCTTGGAATTATAAATTCACATGGAATCCTCGCAATGTGGTTTTAGCTGGACAAGGAAGCAGTATGTACATCAAAAGAGGACGATATAAATACATCCCTTATAATAAGTTATTCGATAGAATCATACGCACCAATGTATTAGATTATGGAGAGTTTGAAATTTATCCAAACAGAGATTCATTAAAATATCGTGGAATTTATGGTTTAGACGATATTCCAAGTATGTATAGAGGAACCATGCGCCGCCCTGGTTTTGCTAAAGCATGGAATGTATTTGTACAATTAGGTTGCACTGATGATAGTTATGTGATAGAGGACAGTGCAAATATGACCTATCGCCAATTCACTAATTCTTTCTTAAAATATGAACCCAATATTCGAGTTGAAAAAAAATTAGCTGATTATGTAGGTATCACAGAAGATAGTGAAATCATGTATAAACTCCGTTGGTTAGGCATGTTTAAAGATGAAGTGATAGGTTTAGAAGCCGCCACTCCTGCTCAAATTCTTCAACATATCTTATTGCAGAAATGGGTGTTAGACAAAGATGATAAAGATATGATTGTGATGCAACACCGTTTTATCGCTAAAAAAGAGGGTAAAGAAAGAGAAATTATCAGTAGCATGGTGATTGAAGGTGATGACCAAGTACATACCGCCATGAGTATGACCGTAGGATATCCTGTTGCCATTGCAACGAAATTGATCTTAACAGGAAAAATCACTGCAAAAGGAGTTAAAATCCCAATTGATAAAGCCATCTACGAGCCCGTATTAGAGGAGCTAAAAGGATTGGGTATTCAGTTTATTGAAGAAGAACGCGACTTATAGTCTACAAAATAATTGAAATTAAAAAACCCGTAAAATTTACTTTTTACGGGTTTTGTTTATTCGTTCTAGTTCATATTTTCGATAGGATTCTGAATATAGAATAAAATTCCCCTTAATATCATTCTTATGGCCTATGTCATCTTTTGTAGGCAAAACTGTTGGTTTAGATAATCTATCAATAAAATCCATTATTCTTTCAACTGGACTTAGTTTTAAGAATTCCTCCTCTCTTCTTCTATTATTCTCTTCTTTTGATGCCAATGACAATTCCATAAATATGCTTTTTACAAAAAAAATCAATAATCATATATCAACATAAAATAATATAATAGGGGTCACTCTAAAAATTATGGGAAGCATCATTTTTCTTATTCAGTAATAATCTCGCTTGAGTTGGCTTTTTCTTTTACTCTTTTTCAAAAAAGTGTTCATTCTTATTAAGGTTGGTTTAAATACTAGTCAGAATGCTATCATGATACACTAAATTTAAATTAGCCTTCAAATATTTTTTTTAAATAAAACCTTTACCAACAAAATATCGGTAATTTTGACATTAATGAAATCACTTTAAGATACAAAATATGGCAAAAATAAAAGCAGATAGGAAAACACTGATCAGGTGGAAGATATATATAGATCGAGCAAAAATGTATATTGGTTATATTCAATTCCTTATGATTGCCTTCGTACTCTTAGAAGCATATAAAGACAGTTCAATGGGAAAACTGATATTTGATAATATGCTCATATCCATACCCATCATATTTTTAATCTTTATTATCCTATCCTTACTAGTAGGCAGAATAGATACCATACTGGGCTTAAGGGAAGAAGAACTACGTAACGCATCCTCCTCGAACCCTGTAATGAGGGAGATTTTGAAAAACATTGAAGAAGTAAAAGGAGAAGTACAAAAACTAAAATCCAGCATAGAAAAAAAGGATGAAATATAAGTTGCTTTTAAAAATACATGAATAAATCCCTACCACCAAGCTTCCATCTGCAAACCAAAGGAGAAACCATGGTTCTGATCAGGAAAAGAATAAGTAGCAATTTTTCCTATATAACTATCTGTCCAAAAAGCGTAGGTGACATAGGCTCGTATGGCTGGCCTACTGAGGATTTTATTAAGCGGCGAAATTTGTGGTGCTATGGTCATCTTTAATAAAGAACCATCCTCTAAACCCGATTGGCTGGTATAATCGAAGCCAAAATCCCCGACTAAAGAAAAATACCTTCCGAAATGATAAGAAGGTCTGAAACCTATCGACAGCCAATCTAATTCATTATTCATGTCCTGACCATTATCAAGCTTCTGATACAAAACCAAAGCCATCATTGAAAACTTAGGATTAAAGTCGATTTGAAAATCATTCAAAGCTCGAAACCTACTCATAGACTCAATACTCACTGGTACTCCAGCCTCTATGCTCATTCCCATAGGTTGCTGAATGGTGGCTTTATAATTTTCTGCCGCCCCGCTGCCATAAAAAACATTTATCCTATTTCTTCCACTTGTAAAAGGCAATTCATGAAATACCCCAATGGAAAAGCCATTACTACTTTCTACTGAATAGTTACCATTCTCAGAAACAATGGAGTCCCCTTTGAAGTTCGAAAAATCTAAGGTAAATCCAATGCTCCCAAATCCTATCTCTATATCATAAATACTCAAGTCGAACGTGGTTTTATTGAATGAAAACTGATTTTCAGGTTGAACATTTCCATTGGAGCTCAGTTCGTCGATAGAGCCTCCTAAAAAGGCAAATGATAATTTGGCCGCTTTACCCAATTTCACATTTTCCACTCCTCCTCCAAACCCACTCATATCTCGATACCAAAAATCGATTAAATGGGCATCATGTCTATCATAAAACCGTTGACCTGCCCAAAACGCTAAATTCTTATTTTTCTTAAAAAGGCCATTGGCCCTAACATAGGCCTCCCTAACAGAGGTGGTGGTCACAAAATCATTACTCTTACTCGTTGGCGTCACAAATGCCAAACGGAGATTGGTTTCAAACTTGGCTTTATTCTCATCTTCTATGGTATATCTGAAGAGGGTTTCAATATAAGCTTCTGCTTCGTTTCCCAATCTATACTTGGCTTCCGAGTTATAAGCCTTAAAAACATCTTGTGGTCCACCTTCTCCATCTACTCCAAATCCAGAGCGTAAATAACCATAGAAACCAAAATTATCGGCATTCTGCGCCTGAATATCTTCTGATTGGAATAGGAATACCGATACAATAAGGCTAAATATTAAAATCGAGCATCCTCTAATTGACTTGTTTTTAATAAAATACATAATAATAATTTGATGGCTAAATGATAAGGCAATTTACGAAAAATTTGGAAATGAACGATACTGGGTGCTGGGTACTGGGTACTGGGTGCTGGGTGCTGGGTGCTGGGCTTGGAGAACAGTCCAACTATTCAAGCATTCAAGCATTAACTCATTAAATCAATACTACTCCACCCACAGCCCCTGCTTTTTAATGGCCTTACGAATGGCCTTTTTATGGTGTTCTTTCATTCCCCAATAATCGAAGAATGAAATACCGCTTGCTCCTCCTTTAAAGGCAGCCGATATACTTTTTGTCAATTGTTTTTCTTCTTTACAATCCACTAAATATAATCCACAGAAGATATTTTGATGAGGGAAATACTCTCGACTAACTTCCATTCGCTTTTGTATCCAATCGGTTCCTGCTTCATAAAAGCCATTATAAACCATAGGGAAATAGGCATCGAGATTCCACTTTCCCCAGTCTTGCCTAACCATGGTTCTCGACATATTTGGGTCTGGAAAAACAGCTGCTGTTAGTTGAATTTCTTTACTAGAGAATTGATGAGCCAAACCATTTACAATTCCAGTAACCTGATCCATCCTAAATTGCTGCCACAGAGAATCGTGAGCATAATCGGGAATTGATTTGGGATTCTTCCCATATTTCATCTCAAACTTTCTGAGCATTTCGGGATGATAACCATAATCAAACGCTGGCAAAATATCATCTTGAATCAAATCGTATTTGGGCAATAAACCCGAAGGAAGAAAAACATCCACATAGCGAATATAATCCAGATGTATCCCATCGATGCCTTCTATTCTTCGTAATTCATTTACCTTATTCTCAATAAATTTCTTAGTTTCTGGTAATGCAGGACACATAAACTTATAATAGCCCACATAGGCTTGTTCTTCTGCTAAAGACTTTCCCAAAACATTAACACTCATCAATTCTGCTGGGGCATCTCCCCTATTCATGGCCCACATCCAAATATGCAACTGCAATTCATATTTCTTGGCTAAAGGAACGAGCATTCGAGCCGATTCGGAGGAGGTACTTAATAATAATCCCCGAATACCCATATCATTAATCTCCTCAAATATAAGCTCCCATTCTGCATAAGAAAGTTCTTTATGGCCGCTCATCCAAATCCAGAACTTTGGTGTCTTTTTATCCTTTTCTAACCAAACCCTCCCCTTCTCGTTGACCCTCCATACCTGCCCACCAACTTCTTTTTGAAAGATGGTCCGATATCCTTGAGAAAGCATTTCGACACCCTCCTCTTTTCCTGGCCAAGTATCAGAATAGGATTGATGTCTCTTCCAATATGCACGTTGAAAATCATAAGCCTGCATGAGACTTAATCTGACACCCCACTCCTGCTCACTCATGAATGCTATTTCAGGATTTTCCTCATCCTCAAAATAACATTGCCCCCAATATTCTGGTCTATGAATATTAATTTGCCATGTTGGCGACCACACCCAATTGTCTTCTCGCTGTTTCTTCTTCACATATTTTCCATCCACTATATTTGTTTGCCATTGCACTCTACTAAAGTTTACATTCCAAACGTCGCCAGGCTCTATGTTTCCAGTCAATTGATGAATAGGAATAGCTATCTCTATGGTCCAAGCAGAATCCACATTTCCGCTAGGCTCATTTAAACTTCCAAGAATATGAATCTCATGTTGCAATCCTTTACAATTCCAGGCATTATCAGGAGTAACAGAATCTCGATAGGGCTGATCTAAATATAAATCCCATTTCTTATTCAATGCATTAAACTCAAACTCAAAATAATGATGATGATCGCGATTTACATCAATAAAAACTTCAAAATCATTATCGTAATACATGACTTTCTCATCCTCCTCAATATGCGCCCAAATATGATTCTCCTCCAAATAAGCCGCAATAAATAATAGGCTATCACTCCATAACATCTTCATCTTGGTAGGCTGATTGGGCTTTGGAAATTCTGGGCCTTGAATATCTTGAAATTCACCAGACCATTCTACCCTTTCCCATGCTGACTCATCAATAATTCCATCAATTATCATTTCAGAAGAATTTACTTTCTGACTGATAAAATGAGGTGGCCTTTGAATATCCTGAGAATAAACTTTGGATACTAATATACTGAATACAATGAGGAGGAATACGATTTTTTTCATTTCAGAGAATTGAATCTTATAAAAACTGAAGAATTTCACCTACAATAAATCCCAGATAATTCCCTACGGCATAACCTATTAAACCAACTGTAATCCCTGGCACCAACATATTTCTATTATTGATGACACTACTAACTACAGGCACAAATGGTGGGCTACAGATTAATGCGGTGGAAGTTATCATTAAGGTATCCACATCGGTTTTGGTAAAACGACTGATGATACTTTGTAAGGCTAAGGAACCAAAAATCACAAAGGCAGGGTAATAAATCAGGTCTAGGCTAGCAGATACCAATTCTTTCAAATTGACCATACTGGCCACAGAAACACTGAATACTAAAATGAAATACATACCCAAATCGAAGGATTTATCTATTTTATTCACCCCCGGAATAAAAGTGGCTGAGAGCGCCAAAGTACTTAAAGACAATATGACGACAATCATAAAATACTCCTCAGGCAATAGACTGGCTAATCCTGCCGAAATAGCCAAAATCAACACCGCCAAGCCAAATACTTTTGTCAAAGGCCAAAAGGAATTGCGATTAAATATTTTATCGAAAACCTCCTCTTCGTCGGCATAAACTTCTTTAACTCCTTCTGGATGTTTGAATGCTGGTAGAAACAACCTAAAAAACTTCTGGCCAATGGTAATCAAGAATAAAAAGTATAAAGTTGAGAAAACCATATCATAGGAATGTACCACCAAATAGGTTTCATTGGATACATCGAGCATGGCTTTTAAGGAAGCCAAATTGGGAGTTCCTCCAGTATACACACCAATCAATAAAGCACCCACTTTCCAAAAGCCTTCATCTTCTTCAGGTTTAAAAAGAAAGTAACCAATAAACACCATCAATACTACACTTATCAAACCAACAATCAAAGCCATAAAAGTAGGACCCGCCAAACTAAACCATTCTTTTATCTTGGTGGGAAACAATAGAAGTGGAATGGCAATGGGGACAGAAGCACTGGTCATAATATCTTGAATCTGGGCACTTCCTTCGGGCAAAAACCCTAACAAACTCATGGCAATCCCTATTCCGTAGGCTACTACAATAGAGCCTAATTTTTTAACGATGGAAGATTTTTTAGTAAGATATAGGATAATTGCTGGTGCGAGTAAATAAAAAAGTCCTAAGAGTATTAAAGATATATCCATAAATAATATTTGCGCTAAAATAGGAAAAATTGATTGTTCGGCAATATTTTATATCATCCCACAAAAGCCGATTTATGCCATATCACTTCCTTGAAAATCAATTTTTCCCAGACCCCAAGGGGAGCTTGATTTCCAAGGAGTCCAGCTTTAAATATTAGGATAAACGTTGTTTTATCATCTATGGTAATCAGCCTAACCTGCTCCATCGGATTTGCAATCGATGACATCAGCATCTCATTTTTTATAACCGGATTATAAATTCGCTCTAGCTTGGTTTTATACCATATCACTTCCTTGAAAATCAATTTTTCCCAGACCCCAAGGGGAGCTTGATTTCCAAGGAGTCCAGCTTTTATCATAAGAATAAGCTATATTTTATCATCTGCGTTAATCAGTGTAATCCGCGTCCGTCAGGGAAATCCATGAACGCTATTTTTCTTTATTTGAATGAAATCGCAATACAATAATACCTAGTTTATTGTTTTTTTTGTTTGCCCCAAACCCTAAAGCGAGCAAAAAAAACTAAACATAGCATTTTCCTGAAATCAATGTTCCAAGCTATGCTGAAAATGAATATTTTTGTAAAAAATAAGCTCATGTTACAGAACCTCATCAAGCAAGATACTATTTGTGCTCCAGCTACGGCTGCCGGAAGCGGTGCTATTGCTGTTATTCGTGTTTCGGGTCCCCAGGCTTTTGATATTGCCGATGAAATCTTCACAGCCTACGATGGACTTAAAAGTCTAAAAGATGCCAATGGATATACCATTCATTTTGGTAAGATTGCTACAAAAGAACAGATTATTGATGAAGTATTGGTGAGTGTTTTTAAGAATCCGAAATCCTATACCGGCGAAGACTCTTTGGAGATTTCTTGCCATGGTTCCACTTATATTCAAGAGCAAATATTAGAACTATTAAGAGCCAATGGCTGTAGATTTGCCGATGCTGGTGAATTTACCATGCGCGCTTTTATGAATGGTAAGTTCGACCTTTCACAGGCCGAAGCTGTGGCCGACCTGATTGCTTCCAATTCTGCATCCTCCCATCAAGTGGCTATGAAACAGATGAGAGGAGGCTTTTCTCATCAGATTAAAGAACTCCGAAAAGAATTAGTGGATTTTGCTTCCTTGCTAGAGTTAGAGCTTGACTTTAGCGAAGAAGATGTTGAATTTGCAGACAGAGGAAAGTTTTACGAGCTATTGGCGAGAATTAAAGGAGAAGTTCAGAAACTCATTGCCTCTTTCAAACTGGGTAATGTGATGAAGCATGGAATCCCTGTAGCTATTATTGGAAAACCAAATGCCGGAAAATCCACCCTCCTCAATAGGATTCTTCAAGAGGAAAAAGCCATTGTCTCTGATATTCCCGGTACCACTCGTGACGCCATTGAGGATACTATTATTATAGATGGCTTTGCTTTTAGGTTTATAGATACGGCTGGATTAAGAGATTCCTCCGATAAAATTGAAAATATAGGCATAGAGAAAACCTATGAGAAGATCAATCAGTCCCAGGTAATACTCTATGTTTGTGATATGACCAAATCTTCACCGGAGGAGCTCAAGGAAAGCATCGCCGATTTCCAGGAGCATATTGACGACGAAAACAAACAATTCATCATCATAGGAAATAAGACGGACGAGTTGGAGAGTCTTCCCTCCCACTTCACCGACTATGTAGATCTGGAAACCATTTTCATCTCAGCCAAGCGCAATGAGAACATCCACCTCATCGCTGAGAAGCTGGTCAAAAGTGTTAAGGAGCTCAATCTTCAAGATTCCACCATAGTGACCAATGCCCGCCACGTAGACATCCTCCACAAGGTAGAAGAAAGCATCCTACAAGTAGAACAAGCTTTAGACAACGAAATCCCCACCGACCTCATCGCCATCGATATCCGTATGGCTTTACATTATTTGGGTGAGATTACTGGCGAAGTAACTACTGATGAGTTGTTGGGGAATATTTTTGGTAAGTTTTGTATCGGAAAGTAACTCGTGCAAAACCAACAAATAGCCATTCTATAACAAAAACCTACATCCCTTTGATAATAGGGTATTTAAATACCCTATAAATATAGATTAACTTTGCAGAGTTTATTATCAGTTACGATATTATTTGTACCTTTGCTGTACCTCAATATTAAAGGTACAAATATTTAAGACCTTTGGCGAAATTATGGCACACCTAGTCACACTATGACACATCCTGTCATAACTAGACACTAGTTGGCACAAACAGACTAACAATGAGTAGTAATATTAAGATAAAACGCATTTGTCAGCACTGTAGTAATGAGTTTACTGCTCAAACAACAGTAACCAAGTATTGCTCCTTGAAATGTGCTCAGAGAGCCTATAAGTTGAGGAAAAAGGCCGAAAAGATCTCCATATCTAATGAGGAAACAATAGCCATCAAAAACAAGCCTATAGAAGAAATCAGGGCCAAAGAATATTTAAACATAAACGAAGCCTCTACCCTATTAGGAATTAGTAAAAGAACTCTTTACAGGCTGATTGCAAGCCAAGAATTACCAAAAATAAAGATAAGAAACCGAACAGTCATTGAAAGAGCTGAAATAAACCATTTTTTGAAATCATCTAAAATATAAGGCATGGGAATTAAAGTTAAGCTAAGGCAAAAACCAATTTCAAATGACAGGATGAGTCTATACTTAGATTTTTACCCTGCCATAATAGAACAGGAATCAGGTAAGCTTACCAGAAGAGAGTTTTTGGGCTTCTATGTATTTATAGATAAAACTGAGCTAAAGAAAGAAATAGATGATCTCAAAAAAGAGCTAAACAGAACTAAGACAGATTGTTTTAACTGTAAGGATGATGACAAAAACAAAGTACAAGTAAAGATTGAGAAGCAAGAAAAGGTCATTGACACTATGATTAAGACCTATAAAAGATTAACTCCTCTCAACCCATTCCAAAAACAGCAAAATAACGAAACTTGGCGTATTGCTAAAAGTCTAAGGCAGAAGAAAGAAAACGAGCTGAATAAACCAGAAATCTATAGTGAACATGAAAAAGAACTGTTACGGAAAAAGGAGCTTGGCGAAAAATGCTTCGTTGAATACTTTGAGAAATTAGCTAACAAAAGGAAAGCATCCAATTATGATAACTGGATGTCAGCATTAAATTATTTGAAAGACTATACTGGCGGTAGAATCAAGTTTCGCGAACTCAATGTGGAATACCTCGAAGGCTTCCAAACACACCTTTTGACAATTAAAAAGCGTAAAAGCGATAAACTCAAACTTTCGACAAATTCGGCATCTTCCTATTTCAACAAAGTAAAAGCTGCTTTAAAACAAGCCTATAAGGAGAACCTCTTACAATACGATTTGAATAGCAAAATCCCATCCATCAAACCTGAAGAAACACGAAGAGAACGCCTAAGTCTAAAGGAACTGAATGAGCTTGTAAAAACACCCTGCAATAATGAATTGTTAAAAAGGGCTGCTTTATTCTCAGCATTGACTGGATTACGCTTCTCAGATATTCAAAAAATGACTTGGAAAGAATTAGAATACATTAAAGATGAAGGTTACTTTCTCAATTTCAGCCAAAAAAAAACCGAGAGCATAGAAGTTCTCCCAATTTCAGACCAAGCTTATAGTATGCTAGGAGATCCAAGTGACCCTGATGATTTGGTATTCGATGGATTAATCTACTCAGCCTATGAGAATAAACACCTTTACCAATGGATTGGGGCAGCTGGAATAACCAAAAACATAACATTCCACTGCTTTCGCCACACGTTTGCAACCCTCCAATTAACCATGGGAACAGATATTTACACTGTTTCTAAAATGCTAGGACATAAAGACCTGAAAACTACTCAGGTTTACGCAAAGATTGTGGATGAGATGAAGCGAAAGGCTGCTAATAAAATCGTACTTAAAAATTTAAGTGAAGAACCTCGGGGCAAGCCCACAAGGCATTAATATCTACAAACAATAAACTCAATATTATCCAAGAAGAAACAATTATTGACTGCTGGGAGAATAATAATTGTGAGCAATTCAGCTAACACCCAAACGAAATCAGACACCAATTTATTGGACATATCATCAAAGGCTCAATTATGATTTAGGAGATGTCACAAACTAATGGGTCACAGTAATATTCAGACAACTCAGAATTACTTGCGTTCATTTGATAGTGAGACTAAGAAGCAATTCTCCAAGTCTATGATGGATTTTAGTTAAGCTGCGGGAACATTTCTGATTCTTCGTTCAAATTTTTCTAAAGCTGCTATTTCCATGTCGCATTTGTCATGTGATTGACTCTTGTCATTCCTAAATACTCTCCAATCCTGCTTTATCAGGTAGTCTGCCAAATCAAGTCCATTCTCCCTTTCATCATTAGATGCAAATTTTTCAAGTAGATCACTCACTACAAATTTCGTGTTAGGAAGCCTCATCTCAAACTCTCTTGACTTGTTTAACCATTCATTATAGGTTGCTCCATCAGAGGATAAGTCAGGAAAGACAATTACATTTCTTCCTTTTAGAACCTCCACCTTCTCATAAGAATAACTGCTTTTATTATAGACAGCAAGCCATAGCAAATCAGAAGGATTATCAGGCAAACCAAAATATAAACTGCCAATTACTGCTGTTTTAGGAGCCTCTACAAGGGCAATCGTATAAGCTGGATACCTAGTCAATAAATGCTCACCAAACAGACAGGAAACCTTTTTATCAGCCATTAAATAAGCTTGGAGCCAATTAGGCAATGACTTACTTTCTTGAACGTAATGTTTTTTTAGCATAGAGTGCAAAAAATCTGTTCCAATAGTATGATTATCATCATTAAACTGCTTAACCTGTATTGCTCGGATATTGTTTTCAACGTCGATAAATGGTAGGGTGACTGCACTAGCTCTATAGCCACTTCTTATAGTTCCCAGATAATACAACGAAATTACCTCCTCAATATCTTCTACTAGAAAAGGATAGGATATGTTTGTGAGGAGGTTTTGAATGAAAACATTTTCTTCATAATCACTTAATAACCTTTTAAGAATATCGTAAGGAATAACTCCATTAATAGGTCTCTTCTCATCTAAATAACCATTATTTCTATTCTTACCAAGTGAACCTGATGAATAAGGTTCTACATAATTATTTTCCGAATAACCATCCTCATAAGGATTTAAATGATAGGAGCACTTACTTTCTCTATCACATCTTCCGTAAATCATAGGTAAGTATTCCTGAGTTTCGATATTTACATACCTGACAAACTTTTTCTTGCCACAATTAGCACAGGTGAACTTAGCACTTCCTTTATCCAATATGTATTTATACTCCATCATGACCTCCTAATTACTCATCAACCTTTTAATTTCAAGTAAGAGTTCTGGACTATTATTAATAACACTCCTCATACTATTTGTTTTCAATCCTTTGTTTGTGAACTCGAAATAGATAGCACTCCAGGCCATTGGATCAGGAGGGATGCTCCCATCTTGCATTCCTCTCAGAAAACTTTGATACCCAATCACTAAATTCAATCCTGCTAGGTTTTTAAAACTATTAATAATTATCTCAACACTTCTCAGGTTTTCTAAGACTTTATCTTCTTCAACACCTACGTATGTTCCCTTGCTTAATTCTCCAATGGTCCACTCGTATAAATCTGATGGCTGCATCCAACCTTTTCCGTTCATATTTCTCAATCTTATCATAATATTTTCTTTTTTATATCAAATCCCACAAACCCAATATCACACTGGACATCAGTATTATTCACTGAATATTCACTGAATATTCAATATTCAATTCCTTAGGGGCGAATAATGAATAATTCACTAATCCTTTAATATTCTACTTACTTTTGCTTGTGATATACTCAATTCTCTTGCTATCTCAGTCTGAGTTTTTCCTTCATCTTTCAACTTCTTTACGGCCTCCTTTTCCACAATATTGCTACCAGGCTTTAGATTATTATAAGGCACTCGCTCTTCTGTCATGGTAAATTGAAGATTTTCATCAAACAGCATAACAAAACTTTCCGTCTTGTATTCATTGGGCAAATAATTGCCCTTGACAATACACAGGTGTTTTTTGTCAGAATAGATCAAGTCATTACGTAATTCAATAACCAATCTCATTTTTGCTTCAAACCCTTGCGAACCCAGAAGATTATGTTTGCTAGGAGCTAACTCTTCAGTCCGTTTTCCCGTATGATGCAGAAAAATAATTAAACACTTATGCCTTTGAGCCAGTTGGCTATACTCATTAAGAAAGGTTCTGACCTGATTGGTGTCATTCATACTTTTACCGTAGATATCAGTGAATGCATCAATTACAATTAGATCAACTTTTGAAACTTTTAATTGCTGATCTAATTTCTCAACTAGCTCATGTGTATCAAATATGAAAGTTAAGTCCTGAAAGCTTTCGTTTGGGAGTCGTCTGTCTATATTAGCCTTATTAAGCAAGAATGAAATTGCATAATCGTCATCTTCAGTACTTACATAAATAGGGGTCAAGAACAAAACCTGGGGGGATGAGCTAAAATGTTATACTTTTGAAAAAAAGAATCACATCAATTATGCAAAATGATTTGGCTATTATGAGTTTGTTTTTTCCAGAAGGCATGCTCGACTATT
>NZ_JABKBZ010000068.1:0-26771 GCF_013166635.1 Lentimicrobium sp. S6
TTTATTGTTAATTGTTTGATTATCAGTCACAAAGATAATAAATACTCATGAAATCTCCTAATTTTATGGTCAAAAATATCACCATTAACAACTGAATTTCAGATAGTTAAAAACCGAACTCAGGTTAATAGATACCGAGTCATTGACTACTGATGATAAAAGTGTAATTTTGACATTAAATATATTTTACTCAAATATGAATCTTTTGGCCTACTTTGAATCATGAAGCAACCCAAACGCCAAAAAAGCGAAAATGGCAAAACTGTCAATTTTCAACTTGATGAGGATCAACAGCTGTGGAATGCCATAAAACTTGGGGATCCGATTGCTTTAAAGACACTATTTGACAAATACTATGATGATTTGTTTTTTTATGGTTCAAAATTAGAAAGTAAGCATCATAGCGCTGCCGATACTATTCAAGATTTATTCGCCAACATTTGGGAAAAGAGAACGAGTAATAAAGAGGTGACTTATGTAAAAGCCTATCTCTTTACTTCTTTAAGAAATAATATTTTAAAAAATTCCCCAAAGGATTTATTAAACGATTGTTATTCGGATGAGAATAAGATTAGCCATCACCAGTTTGATATCTCCCCTGAAGAAATATATTTAGAACATGAATCTCAAATAGAGAATGAGCAAATCATCAAAGAACTATTGGCGAAACTTTGTCCAAACCAGAAAGAGATCATTTATCTGAAATTCTATGGTAATTATTCCAATATAGAAATAAGTGAGATTTTATCAATCAAGCAACAATCTGTAGCCAACTTACTGGCTAGAACAATAAAAACTTTAAGGAAACATCAAAAACAAAATAACATTAACTTTGTTAACATACTGATATCCGGCCTATTGTAGTAATTTAAATATTTATTTATTTTTAAGTGAGTATAAAGCGTCAGATTTCGACTCTAAAGGGTATGATTAGTAAAAATATGCCCATCATGGACTATAAATTAGAGGACTTCATTTTAGATGATTCTTTTGTCAATTATGCCACCAACAAAAATCAAGCTGATATTGCAAAGTGGGAAGAATGGTTTTCTCAGAATCCGAAGAATTTGAAGATTGCGCTTGATGCCAAAATGCTGATCCATAAATTACGATTCCATAAACAGGAGCTTCCAAAGGAATTTATTAGCGAAGAATGGCATAAATTAAGTACTAGGTTACATTTAAATGAAATCAAGCGAAAGAATAAGGGCAAAACTATTTTCCTAAAAAAGATAGGTAGATACGCAGCAGCTGCAAGCATCCTGCTATTTTTAGCCAGCGCCATCTATTATTTTTCAAACTCCTCTATTCGTGATGCTGAGCCTATTTATCAAGAACTTTGTGTAGCAAAGGGAGCGTCTAAAAACATCATTTTGCCAGATGGAACTGTGGTCTTCATTAACTCCGATTCGAAATTAAAATACGAAGAAAATTTTGAAGGCGCTAGTCGTGAAGTTTTTCTTGAAGGAGAAGCTTGGTTCGATGTGAGCCATAATGCCAACAAACCTTTTATTGTCCATACCCAAGAAAATGACATCAGAGTTTTGGGGACAGCCTTTAATGTATATGCTTATCCAAACGAGAATGTTTTTAGAACTTCTCTCGAACGTGGTAGTATTTCTTTGTCGTATCATCATGGTGCAGAAATAGAATTAAAGGTAAATCAAACATATATTCTCCATAAGAACACGCAAGAAATCAAACTTGTAGAAACAGACAATATTGAAATCTATTCTGCATGGAAAGATGGAGAAATCGTGTTCAAGAACCAAAAATTCACCGAAATACTTAAAACACTTGAGCGAACCCATAACCTAACTTTCATTCTGCAGAATAAAAATGTAGGAAAGTGCAATTATACGGGTTGCTTTACTACCGAAGACGATATCAATAGCATTCTGGCGGTTATCAAATTGCCTACACCGTTTGAATATGAGATACATAACGATACAGTGATTATAAAATAAGTTGTTTTTTAAATGATTGATTATGAGAAAATTCTATTCTTTTAAAAACCTGAGCATTAAATGGTTTTTGTTATTATGTTTTACTGTTTATTTAACTAGCTTCTCTATAAGTGCTCTAGCACAAAATGATAAAGATACAGATAATCAGACACTTAAAGATTTATTTCGATTTATTGAAAATAAAGGAACATATAAAATATTCTATCAAAACGACCAGGTAGACCTTAATAAGGATATATCTGTTAACAAAGAAGAATCTGATATAAGCACACTTCTAAGTCAAGGTTTGAAAGGGACTGGATTATCCTTCGAAATTTTGGATAACCATATTGTGATTATGCCAAAAGTGGAGGATGTTCAGAAAACCAAAAAAACAATTATAAAAGGACTCATCACTGATGATCTTGGAGAGACTTTAATTGGCGTAAGTGTTGTATTGAAAGGCACCTTTCAAGGTGCAGTTAGTGACATTGATGGACGTTACGAACTTGAAGTCCCAAGTCTTGATGACACGCTGGTTTTTACATATATAGGCTTCGAAAAGCAGATTGTTGGAATTGCAGGTCATACGGAGATAAATGTGATACTAGAAATGGCTGTTTTTACTTTGGATGAGGCCGTCGCCATTGGCTATGGCATAAAGAAACAAACAGATATTATTGGTGCCGTCTCTGTTGTTAAATCTAAAGAAATCTCCAACCTCCCGGTGGCTGATGTTGGACAGGCCTTACAAGGAAAGGCCACAGGTGTAAGTGTTACTCAAAACTCTGGTGCTCCTGGTGCCGGAACCTCTATCAGAATTAGAGGAACAGGTACATTCAACGATAATTCGCCTTTGTATATTATTGATGGAATCCCAACCACTGACGGCAACGCTGTTATCCCTAGTGAAATTGAGTCCATATCTATTTTAAAAGATGCGGCCGCTGCTTCCATATATGGCTCTCGTGCTTCAGGAGGGGTGGTACTGATCACCACTAAAAAAGGAAAAGAAGGCGGCATGAGAATAAATTTCGACTCTTATACTGGTATTCAAACCGCTACTAATTTAACGGAGATGTGTGATAAGGATCAATATATCGAATTATATAACGAAGCGGCTAATAATGACGGAAGAGCTATTATTAGCTCCGAAATGGCTGACACCATGTCTAATGTAAATTATTGGGATGAAATATTTAGGCCTGCGGTCATTACCTCAACAAGTTTAAGTGTAAGCGGCGGTAATGAGAAGATGAATTATATTGTTTCGGGTAATTATTTTCATCAGGATGGAATTATTATTAATTCAGGATATGATAAGTATTCCTTCAGAACATCCATGAATAGCAATTTGTCTGATAAGGTACAAATAGGAACCAATATTAACTTATCTAGTGCCATCACTGATAAAGTTGGCAGTTCTGGAGATGGATATGGCGGAAATGGGGGCTCTGTTGTTCGTTATGCTTTTTTTAGAGCGCCTTTATATTCCATTTACGACGATAATGGTGAATATGTAGATTATTACCCTGAAGCAGCTCAGTTTATGGGAGATGGTTATAATCCGGTTGGATTTGCCAATAAATACGATTGGAGATTGAAAGAACATCGTCTCTTGGGTAATATTTTTCTCAATTGGAAGATAAATGATCATTTTACATTCAGAACAGATTTTGGCTTGGATTATTTGTCTTTGGGAGACAAGAGATTTAACGAAAACTGGGGTTATGATGGGCGAATTAATAATCCAAACACATTGGTGCAGCAATCGCTCATAACCAGTGAACAAACTTGGAAAAATACATTAACTTATGATAAAGTATTCAATGAAAAGCATAATTTGAATATACTGGTAGGAATGGAGGCCATAAAAAACACCTCTGTTGGGCAGCAAGGTTCTGCTCAAAATTTTCCAGATCAAATTCCTAGTTTGCGATATCTCTCTAATGGCACCACCAATCAGCGTGTTGATGGCTGGCAAGAAAGCTGGGCATTATTGTCCTTCTTTGGTAGAATCTCTTATGATTATGAAAAGAAATACTATGCAGAAATCGTGGTTCGTGAGGATGGCTCTTCTCGTTTCGGTTCTAATTATCCTTGGTCCTTTTTCCCTGCTGCTGCTATTGGATGGCGAGTGGATAAGGAATCTTTCTTAAAGGATGTCGACATGCTGTCCTACTTAAAACTCCGTATGAGTGCAGGGGTTTTAGGAAATCAGAAAATTGGAAATTACAGTTATGCATCCATCATTTCATCAGGTTCTTATTATCCCTTTGGTACCACGGCCATGTCAGGTTATTATTTATCGCAACATGGTAATGAGAATATTCGTTGGGAAAGTCAAACTCAAGTAGATATTGGTTTAGATTTGGGACTCTTTGGAAATAAACTATTTGTAGTCTTTGATTATTTCGACAAAATATCAGATGATGTGCTGATTAATGCACCACTTCCTCCTAGCAGTGGTGAAGCATCTCCTCCAGTGGTTAATGCTGCCAAAATTAAGAATAACGGGATAGAACTTGAATTAAGTTATAAAGATCAACTAGGAAAAGTAAAATATGATTTAGCATTTGTATTCTCTCATGTAAATAATGAAGTACTGGAGTTATACGATGGAAACCCTATTCCTGCAGGAAGAATTGATAATGGAGTATTTGCAACACTCACTGAAGAAGGACATCCTGTGGGCTCTTTTTATTTATACGAAATGGAAGGCATCTTTCAAGATGAAACAGATATTTTTACTCATGCCTATCAAGGTAGTGATATAAAGCCGGGGGATGTTAAATATAAAGATATTAGTGGACCCACTGGTAGCCCCGATGGTATTATAGATTCTTATGATAGAGCACATGTAGGAAGCCCAATTCCTGATTATACTTTGGGCTTTAATATGGGTTTAAACTATAAGAAATGGGATTTTACCCTTTTTGTTGAAGGCGTGTTTGGAAATGAAGTGTACTGGCAGGCGGCACATGATATAGAAGGATTTTATAGAGCTTTTAATGTGACAACTAGGGTATATGATGACCGATGGACAGGCTCAGGAACTAGTGATACACAACCTAGAGTCTCTTGGCAAGGAGCTGCAAATAATAAGAAACCTTCCACCCGATTCCTTTTTGATGCTTCCTATGTGCGAATTAAGAATGTAAATCTCGGATATACCATTAGCGATATAGGTAAGAATAAAACCATTATCAAATCTCTAAGAATTTATCTCAGCGTCCAGAATTTATTCACATTCACTAAATACCCCGGGTTAGATCCAGAGATGCAAACCAGTGATAATGCTGTTGGAGAAGGTGATTTGGCTAAAGGCATAGATTGGGGAACCTACCCCATGGCACGAGTTTATACATTAGGATTTAATATGAGTTTTTAATTAAAAAGATACACAGATGAAAACATTTATATATACCATAATCACACTTTGTTTTTTAATGATGACATCCTGTAATAAGTTTTTAGATGAAAAACCTCAAGGACTTTATACCACTGCAGAGTTTTACCAAACGGAAAGCCATGCGAAATTGGCTATTAACGCTTGTTACGAACCTTTGTCTTTTGCCAATTCTGATAATCGCCTATGGGTGCTCTCCGACGTGGTTTCAGACGATGCTGTAAAAGGAGGATTCCCCGGCGACCAAGCTGATATAGAGCTTATTGATGAGTTCCGAATTTTTGAAGATAATGGAAATCTGGAAACCATTTGGAGTGTTTATTATGAAGGCGTTTCTCGTTGTAATATGGTCCTCAAGTATGTTCCTGCTATAGACATGAATGTAGCACTGAAAAACAGAATATTAGGAGAAGCACACTTTCTTAGAGCTTATTTCTATTTTAATCTATGTAATATATTTGGTAATATCCCCCTCATTTTAGAGCCCTTAGAACCTGAAGACATGCAGGTTGCAAATATCAGTCAAGAGCTGGTATACAATCATATAGAATCTAATTTTATAACCGCTTTTAATTACATGGAGACTGCATTAATACAAAATCCAGATGTATATCCTTCTAGCGAGCGTGGCAGGGCTAATCCTGCAGCTGTTAAGGCTTTATTAGCAAAGACCTATTTATTCAATAAAAAATGGGAGGAGGCTGTTACTGCAAGCAAAAGTGTTATAGCTTATGGCTTTTCTTTAATGCCTATTTATCAGCATAACTTCAATGTGTTGTATGATAATAATCAAGAGCAAATATTTCAAATTCAGCATTTATCGGGCTATGATCCTGTATTAGGAAACAGATTGAATCAATGGCTAGCACCTCGAGAGCAAAATGGATATGGTTTCGACGAACCTACTCAGGATTTCGTGGATGAATTTGAACTCACAGCGGATAGTATTTATGATCCTCGATTAGATTACACTTTAGGTAGAGATGGTCAGCTTTGGTTTGACGAGGAACCCTATAGTTCTTCCTGGTCATCAACTGGATATAACCAGAAGAAATCATTACAACCACTCTCTGAAATACCTACAAGTTCTAAAAGTGATGCTGATTTAAACTTTACCGTGATTCGTTATGCCGAAGTTTTGCTTATTCAGGCAGAAGCTTTATGTGAATTAAACCGCTGTGCAGAGGCTCTTATCCCATTGAATATGGTGAGAAAGAGAGCGAGAGAGAGTTATTTGTATGACAATAAACTTACAGATTACGGCAACATTCCAGAAGGTTTATTGCCAGATGTAGTCACAACAGAGCAGATTGCTTTACGTAATGCCATTCGCCACGAAAGACGCGTGGAGCTAGGCTTTGAATGCATGCGCTATTTTGATGTGATTAGATATGGAAAAGAGTACTCAGAAAGCGTATTCTCTGAAAAAGACAATTTCGTATATGAAATACATAAAGTGTTTCCAATTCCCCAATCAGAAATGGAAACCAACAAAAATATAACTCAAAATTTTGGTTACTAATTTGAAATCAATTTCAATTAATTATTTATTAATAAACAAGTATATTATGAAAAAATCAATGAATTTCTTAATGCTATTTTCTCTAATGATGGCAATTAGCGTTTTTGTAACAGGGTGTAGTGAAGATGACGATCCAGTTACTCCAGCAGGAGATAAGACTGCTTTAACTGCTTTAATAGTGGATTGTGAAGCTTTGTATGATGGAGCTCAAGAGGGAACATCAGTAGGTTTCTACGAAGTAGGATCAAAAGAGGTGTTTAAAACAGCTATAGATGCAGCTAACGCAGTTCCAAGTGCTTCTGCTCAAAGCGTAATGGATGCCGCTGAAGTGAATTTAGAAGCTGCTAAAACAATTTTTGAAGGTAAATTTATACAGAATGTTTCTACCGATGGACTTGTTGCATATTGGTTATTCGATGGCGATGCTACTGATTTTACTGGTAATGGTAATGATGGAGTTTTAAGTGCTGGCCATGCAGCATTTGGTGGAGGAATGCCTGCACTAACCACTGACAGATTTGGCAACGAAAACAATGCCTATTATTTTAATGAAGGTGGTTTTATTAATGTGCCTTATACCCTAGCTTTAAATCCTGCAAATATCTCCATTTCATTATGGGTAAATGCTACAGAGATTAGAGAAAACAATCGTTTTATGGGATTACAATCTTGGAATGGATTTAAATATCAACTTCAATCAGTAAATAAATCTTTCTTTACTGCTTCTACTGACGATGGCATTTATGACAAAGACACCGATCCTGTATTAGAAGTATTAACTTGGTATCATCTTACTGTAACCTATGAATCAGGAAGCATGATATTTTATGTAAATGGAGCTAAACAACAAGAATACACTGATGTTACTGGTGGATTAGTTAAAGTGGAAGACCATGACCTAGCTATTGGATGTGGTTCAAGTAAATATGCCGATGATGATTCTAATTACGATAATGATCATATTATCCCTGCAGCCTGGGGTGGTTATTTTAATGGTAAATTAGATGATATCAGATTATACAACAGAGTATTAACTGGTGCTGAGGTATCTTCTATCTATAATCTAGAAAAGCCTTAATAGATAGCTTGTTATATTTTAAAGTTTGAACTTTTATTTCACTGTTCATTAGACTTTAAAAAATCAATTTTCAATAAAAGGGTATCTGATTGTATGATGATTATTATCAGTTAATTAATCTTTCAGATACCCTTTTTATGTCAATTAAATCTGATAATCATGTTATTAAAACGCTTCATATTCCTATTTTTTATCTTTTGGGGAGTAGGCAATATGGCCGCTCAGCAAATCATTATTCCTAGAATAGAACAAATGCCAAACCTTCCTCAGCCTTATCTTATGCGAGACTGGAAACAGGTGGCACAGAGCTATGATTCCTTGGTTTTTGATAGGAGCTTATCAGGAGAATATTTACCTCTAGTAGGAATTAATGCTAGTGGAATTAATTACCCTAATCATGAGAATGCCGCCATGGTGACTTATGTGGGTCAACCCTTGGGAACCTCAGCCGAAGGAATCAATTATTTGCCTGCTATCATCGGAGCTACATTAGCTGGAATAGATAAAAGCAATCAGTTTGAAAAAAACTGGGTACTCATGAGCGAAGATTTTTTTAATCTCGGCTCTGACGAAAATGTATATTTAAACAACTATTCAGCAAGTAGTGGTAACGATTGGTGGTACGAAACCATGCCCAATATCTTCTTCTATCAATTAAATGATTTATATCCAAATACAGGAGCCTTCAACTATCAGTTTGAAACCATCGCCAATCGGTGGTTAGAGGCTGTTAGAGAAATGGGAGGAAACTCAAGTCCTTGGCAAATCCCCTATATGAATTATAGAGCTTGGAATTTAGAACAGATGATTCCGCTCACTGAAGGCGTGAAACAACCTGAGGCGGCAGGGGCCATTGCTTGGATCCTGTATAATGCCTATGTGAAAACGCAAAACGAAGACTATTTAATCGGTGCCGAATGGGCGCTGGAATTCCTGAATAACTGGAACGAGAATCCTTCCTATGAAATCCAACTCCCCTATGGAACCTATATTGCGGCGCGAATGAATGCCGAAATAGGAACGAATTACGATATTGAAAAAATGCTGAATTGGAGTTTTGACCGTGGAAACCTGAGGGGATGGGGAACTATTATTGGTCAGTGGGGCGATTATGATTGCTCAGGACTCATAGGTGAAGCCAACGATGGCGGAAACGATTATGCTTTTATCATGAATGGCTTTCAGCATGCAGCGGCCTTGGTTCCTTTAGTTAGATATGATGAGCATTATGCTGATGCTATCGGTAAATGGATACTCAATCTGGCCAATGCCAGCAGGCTGTTTTATCCTGGGTTTTTACCTGCAGACCAACAGGACAGTGAAGAGTGGGCACTAGCCAACGATCCCCATAATTCCATCGCCCATGAGGCCCTGAAAGAAATACTAAATGATAAGAGCCCTTTTGCTACTGGTGATGCCGTGAGAAACGGATGGGCTCCTACTAATTTAGCGCTCTACGGAGCATCTCATGTTGGCTATTTAGGCGGCATGGTTTCTTTGACTAATGTGGAGGCTGTTTTAAAATTAAATTTATGCAAAACAGATTTTTACTCCAATGCTTACCCTAGCTTTTTGATATGGAATCCTTACGATAATGACACCCTAATTAGCCTAGATGTGGGAGAAGAAACCATTGATATTTATAATAGCATAGATAATGCCTTTATGCTAAATAATGTTTCTGGAACTGTTGACATCTCGATTCCAGCAAATAAGTCAGTTATTTTGGTCTATGTGCCCAATAATGCTGACTTGACAAATGATGGCAAAAAAACTTTAGCAAATTCGCTTGTTATCGACTTTGACAATGGGGAAATAATTACGGATGTTCCTCCAAGGATAAAGGCACTAAAAGCATTAAAAAACCCTATTGTCATTAGTGATTCTATAAAGATATTTTGTTCGGTTCAAGATGAAAACCCCTCAGAACTGAGCTATCATTGGAGCATAGATGACCAGTCGATTGATGGAGAATCCATACTGGCGATAAAAGCCCCAATCGTACCAGGCTTTTACAATATAAAATGTGTGCTGGTTTCAGAATCAGGATTAAGCGACTCGTCCACTATAACTATTGAAGTTAAGGACAGGATTCCATTTATTCCAGAGATTAAATCCTTAAAAGCCTCCCCCGGAAAAATTGATTTAGGAGAAAGCAGCATGATTAATTGCCAAGTATACGAGGAAAACGGGGATGAAATAGTGTTTGAATGGATAACAGAGGAGGGAAGCATTTTGGGTAGCGGAGAAGAAATACAATGGACAGCTCCCATGATGATTGGTGATTATAAAATATATTGCAAGGTTTCTGATAGCGATGGAGGAGTAAGAGACAGTATAATAGTGATGGTTCGCGATATATCGAGTCTGGAAATAGGAGAGCCTATTCTGTATCTGCCATTTAGCGGAAATGTAAATGATGAAAGTCCATTCCATCAGGAAACTACAGCCTTTAATATTCAATATGAAGAAGATGTTTATAGCCTCTCTGAAAATGCGGCTGCCTTTAATGGCTCCTCCTCATACATCCGTATTACCAACAATGAACAGCTTAACTTTAAAGCAGGATTGACCTTGACAGCCTGGATTTATGCTCAAAATATAAATGCGGGTGAAGCTTATCCCATTTCACATGGCAATTGGGACGATCGATGGAAAGTATCCATCGCAAATCATATCCTTCGATTTACGGTAAAAACCAATTATGGGGTCAAAGATCTGGATGCCAAAATATTATTAAACAACGATAGCTGGTATCATATGGCCATGGTGTATAGTGGAACTGATTTGGAGATTTATATCAATGGTGAACTGGATTCCTTTATTCCTTTTTCTGGAGAAATCTCCAGCACTTCCTATGATTTAGTCCTTGGGAAAGCCCGTCCCGATCAGGATTTTTATTATAGAGGAAGACTTGATGAAATCTATCTTTTCGATCATCCTCTATCTCCTACTCATATTATGGATATTTATGATAATGTATCATCAACATGGGATTTGGGGAATGTTTTAGAAAATGTAAAGGTGTTTCCAAATCCAGCAAAAGAGGCTTTATATATAGAGCTTCATTCTTTAGCTGAATCAGAAATCAATTATGAGTTTATAGACCTTTCCGGAAGAACCCTACTAAAGGGAATATGGACTAATCATAAAACGCTATTCCAATTGAACACCAAACAGATGGAATCAGGACTGTATTTATTAAAAATTCAAATAGGTGAATTATCTAAAGTCAAAAAAATAATCATTTCAAAATAACAAGACATGGCCGACATAGCAAAACGATACGAGAAAAATCCAATTTTATCACCGGGCGATTTAAAAGCAAGCGAAGTAAATATGGACATTGAGTGCTTACTCAATCCAGGTGTTTTTGAATATGACGGTAAAACCTGGCTGCTCATTCGTGTAGCAGAACGAACAATTCAAAAAGGTGGCGTTTTATCTGTTCCTATATACAACGAGGAGGGTAAAGTGGAGATCATTCATTTCGATCTTAAAGACCCCAAGCTAAATGCAAGCGACGCCAGAGTGATAAATTACGATGGAGTAGATTATCTAACCACCATCTCTCATCTGCGATTGGTTTGTAGCAAAGATGGCATTCATTTCTATGAGCCAGAAGGATATGCTTCTCTTTTTGGTGAAGGCGAATATGAATCCTATGGAATAGAAGATTGCCGGGTGGTTAAAATAGAGGACACCTATCATCTTAGCTATACTATGGTTTCGGCCAATGGAGTGGGTGTTGGACTAAGAACGACCAAGGATTGGAAGCATTTTGAGAAGAGAGGAATGATTTTTAGTCCTCATAATAAAGATTGTGCCATTTTCGAAGAAAAAATCGACGGTAAATACTATGCACTCCATCGTCCAAGCAGCCCAGAATTGGGAGGTAATTATATGTGGTTAGCTCAGTCTCCCGATGGAATACATTGGGGAAATCATAAATGTATTGCCAAAACCCGAGCTGGTAAATTCGATAGCCATCGTTTAGGAGCTGGAGCAGCACCTATTAAAACTGAGAAAGGTTGGTTGGAAATATACCACGGAGCTACTGAAGATAATAGATATTGTTTAGGTGCTATTCTTTTAGATCTTCAAGATCCTTCTATTGTATTGGCACGATCTGAAGAAGCCATTATGGAGCCCATGGCAGAATATGAACAAACAGGATTTTTTGGTAATGTAGTTTTTACCAATGGTCATATCACACAGGGCGATACCATTCAAATGTATTATGGCGCTTCAGATGAATATGTATGCAAAGCCAACTTTTCAATCCAAGAAATATTATCCAAACTAGATATATAATGATCAAAATAAAAGCAGTAGGTTTTAGAGATTTTTCGAGGAGTACAAAAATATTAATCCTCACTAATGTGATTTATGCCTTTGTGCTACCCGTTATAGATATTTTCGTGGCTTCTTATATCATGAGGAACTCCAATGACCCGGCTAAGGTGATGTTCTATCAATTGGCTATTTACACAGGTATTCCCATCACTTTCTATTTAAATGGGTTTTTACTGAATCGAATAAACATCAAAAGGCTTTTCTCTGCTGGGATGTTACTGAGTGGTGTTTCCATGGTGTTTATGATGTCCTTAAATGAAATCAATTATTTTGGTTTGGTTGGGGCAGGCTTAATAATGGGCATGTCATTTGGATTGTATTGGGCTAATCGAGATTATCTGGTTTTGGCCACAACGAAAGACAAAACCAGAAATTACTATTATGGTTTAGAAACTTTTTTTTATACAATCATCGCATCCATTGTGCCCATCATGATTGGTTGGTATTTAATGAAAGGAAATGAAGCGACTAACGAAGGAATAAATACAGGATACAGAGTGGTAACGGGTGTGGTATTTGCTATTACCATTTTAGCCTCCATCATATTTCATTTTGGGAAATACGAGAAACCACGAAGTGAGAAATTCCTTTTCTTCAAATTTCATAAGCTCTGGAATAAAATGCTGCAGTTGGCCGTTTTAAAAGGATTAGCTCAAGGCTTTATCGTTACGGCCCCTGCTATGCTTATGATGAAATTTTTCGCTTCGGAGGGTGCTTTAGGAACCGCTCAATCCATTGGGGCTCTAATCGCTGCCTTTGTCATGTTGATTTTAGGTAAAATTTCACAGCCCAAACATCGCCTGATCATTTTTAGCTTTGGACTTATCTTCTTCTTCCTAGCTTCTTTTATCAACGGCCTTCTATTCAATCAGCTTGGAGTTATCATTTTTATGTTTTTGCTCTTAATAGCACGCCCAGTCCTTGATATCGCTTATTTCCCTATCCAGCTAAAAGTGATTGACTTACTTTCAAAACACGAGAACAGAAATGAGTTTGCCTATATTTTGAATCATGAATTTGGACTATTTGTAGGGCGCTTTTTTGGTGCCGGCACCTTTTTAGTTCTCGCTTTTTACATCAATGCTGACATTGCTTTAAGGTATGCCCTCCTCATTATTGGTACACTTCAACTGCTTTCCATATTTATTGCAAAACAACTTCTAACCCAACAAAAACAATTTGAAGATGAGAATGAACAGAATAACTAGTGTGTTTATGTTAATGGCTTTATTCCTCAGCTCTTGTAATACCGTAACAACATTTGAGGAAGCTCATCCTGTTGCACAAAAATCTATTTTACGGATTGAGCAGATGCCTAATCTTCCATTGCCCTTTAAAATAATAGACTTTAATCAGCTAGCTAAGGATTACGACGCTAAAGTATATGATACCAATCAAACAGGAAAATATTGGCCCTTGGTATGGAAAGACAATTCAAGGAAAAACTTCGACCAAGAAACCTTTGGCATTTATACCGCTATGGGAGATGTGAGACAAGGTCCTGAAAACTATGAGGGAATTTTCCATGAATCCTTGGCCAGTATGGGTTCAGTATTAGGAGCAAGTTTGGTGGGCATTGATAAGTCCAATCAAAATGGAGAAAACTATGTAGCTATGTTGAAGAATTACTTCAATAGCGAAACCCAATGGAATATCATGATGAACAATACTTGTCCTGAAGTCGCTCAATTGGGCGGTGGCTATGCCAGAGATTGGTGGTACGATGTATATCCAAATGTGATGTTTTATGCTGTTGCTAATTTCTATCCGGAGCAGCAAGATTTCGAAACCATTCTCCGCTCTGTAGCTAATCAGTTTTATCTGGCCGATTCCACACTAAACGGAAATTACGCCTATTCATTCTTCGATTATTCTACCATGCAACCCACAAAAAATTGGATTTGCACCCAACAAGATGCCGCGGCGGGTCATGCTTTTGTTCTTTATTCTGCTTATCAGAAATTTGAAGATCCTAAGTATTTAAAGGGAGCAAAGTCCGCCCTGGAATCTCTTTTAAATCAGGAAGAAAATTATTTTTATGAAATACTAATGCCTTTTGGTGCTTATGTTGCTGCAAGGATGAACGCAGAACAGGGTACTCATTATGATTTTAGCAATATCCTAGACTGGACTTTCGACGGTACAGCAGTTTGTCGTAAAGGTTGGGGTGTTTTAGATGACAATTGGAATGGATACGATGTTTCTGGTTTAGTGGGTAGTACAGAAGATCAAGGAGGTTTTGGATTTTTAATGAATACCTATGATGTGATGTGGCCATTGGTTCCTCTGGTACGCTACGATCAGCGTTATGCTCAGGCTATTGGGAAGTGGATATTAAATGCAGCAAATGCGTCTCGCTTATTTTATCCTTACGAGATTCCTGATGAACATCAAACTATTCCTGAAGAAAAAGAGTTTACCAAAGGGGTGATAGCTTACGAAGGCCTCATCAAAAAAGCACATTACAAGCAATATGAACATATTGAACCTCCTGTTGCCATAGGTGATGGTATGCATTGGAATAATAAGAACCCAAAGGTTTCTCAGTTTAGTGTTTATGGAAGTGGTCATGTGGGAATTGCAGGATCCATTATTTCAAGAACCAATATTGAAAATATCCTTCAACTGGATTTATTGGCAACGGATTTTTATAAGGCAGCAGCCTACCCAAGTTATTTGTATTATAATCCAAATGCTGAGGCCAAAGAAGTCATCATTTCTGTTGGAACTCAAAAAGTGAAAGTCTATGACGCCACCAAAAGAGCATTTATCTCAAATGGTGCCATAGGGGAATTTGCATTTACCATGAAGAAAGAAGAGGCTGCCGTTTTGGTTTTGGTTCCTATAAATGCAAAAATTGAAGCTAAAGACACTAAGCTTTATGCAGATGCTGTGGTGATTGATTATCGTTATGAATGATAAGGATTATACTCTAATTCAATAAATATTAAAATGAAAACGCTTATCCCCAGTTTTTTACTCTTGATTATCATGAGCTCTTGTCATGCTCCACCTGAATCCAATATTGAAAAACAGTGGTGGAAAGAAACGGTCTTTTACGAAATCTATATGCCTAGCTTCAAGGATAGTGATGAGGATGGCTACAGCGATTTTAAAGGTATGACTTCTCAATTGGATTATATAGCCTCATTAGGAGTAAGAGGCATCTGGTTGACTCCTTTTTTTCAATCACCAAAAGTGGATAATGGATACGATATCAGTGATTATTTAAAAGTAGACACCACATACGGGAATCTAGACGATTTTAATGTTTTTATAGCGGAGGCCCATAAGCGTGATATCAAAGTCATCATCGACATTGTTGTCAATCATACTTCTACGGAACATTATTGGTTTCAGGAATCTAGGAAATCCAAAGACAATCCCTATCGTGATTATTATATTTGGAAAGACTCACCCAATAATTGGGAATCCTTTTTTGGTGGAAAGGCTTGGGAATACGATTCTATCACTCAGCAGTACTATTATCATAAGTTTGCTAAGGAAATGGCTGATCTGAATTGGCAAAATCCAAAAGTGATGGAAGAAGTACAGTATGTTTTTCGTTTTTGGTTGGATTTAGGAGTGGATGGTTTTAGACTCGATGTGATCAACTTTCTTAGCACAGAAGGCATTACCCTCGATAACCCAATAGATGAAAATGGAAATCAAAGACATATTTATGATCTCGATCAGAAAGGGGTAAAACAAGCCATGAAGACCATAAAAGAAACCGTCAATGAATACGATAATCGCTTTATTGTGGGAGAGATAGGAAGTGATAAAATAGAAGTCCTTAAGCAATATCAAGGAGAAGAATTATTGGATGTGGTGTTTAATTTCAATTTTGGAAGCATCCCCGAGTTTTCGGCACAAAAGCTTTTTGAGGAATTGCAAAGTATGGAAAGCAATATGAGCAATGATCCAACTTTGTTTTTTGGTAGTCACGATATGCCCCGCATGCAGAGCAGGCTGGCAAAAAGCAATCCCGAAAGAGCTTATGCTCTTGCTGTTTTGATGCTGACTGCCAAAGGTGTGCCCTTTATTTACTTTGGTGAAGAGATTGGGATGAAAAACCATATTGCCCATTCTTTTGAAGAAATTAGAGATGTGCAAGGAATCACTCATTATCACTTGGCCATTCAGGAAGGAAAAACAAGGGAAGAAGCTCTTGAAATCGCGAATACACACAATCGGGATAAATCGCGCAGTCCCATGCAATGGAGTACTGACACACTAGCAGGATTTTCAGCTACTCAAAGTTGGATTCCCATAAATCCAGATTATAAAACTCTGAATGTAGCACAGCAAGAAACCGATGAGGAATCCATGCTTTCTAAGTATAAAAAACTAATTGCCTTAAGAAATACTGAAGCAACATTGCAATACGGCGACTACGAGAAATTAACTATTCAGGAGGATTGCATTCATTTTGTAAGAATGTATAATGGTTCCAGAGTTCATGTGCTCATTAATTTTGGAAAGCCATTGGTTTTTGAATTACCTGAAAAAACAAAGGTGCTTCTAGGTTCGTCGCAATTACAAACCGATGATTTTCTTATTTTTAAAGTCTCTGAATAGGAGTCTGCTCAAGAGTAAATATTAAAACTTCACCAACTTTTTCAGGTTTTCTTTTTTATCATTTTTCACTTTGATAAAATATATTCCTCTGGCCCAAGTGTGGCATTCTATATATTGGTTTTGATGAGGTGCCTCTTGCGTTTCTATTATTTGCAAGGAGGAATTATAGATTTCTATTTCCCTTTCTAAATTGGCATTGGCAAAGCGAAGAATAAATGCCGAAGTGGCGGGATTGGGTTCTATCGAAACCTCTTCTGGCAAAAGCATACCCGTATTTACCGATTTCACATCCATTAAATTCTGGCTTCTTGGGTTGGGGAGAATATTGCTTACTCGTTTTACAAAATCAAACTCAAATGACTCAAATGGCTTTTCTTGGCTGACCTGGATTTCTTTATTTGTGCCATCCTCAAAAAAGAGGAGTATATCGTATTTCATGGGGAAGAATTCCGTCTTAGGGGTGCTGCTTTCTTGCTGAGATTCTATTTTGAGTTTCCCTGAAACAATTTGTTGCCAATTGAAATTATAAATGGGATAGCCCTCTCCGTAATACCAAATATTGAAAAACTCCTCAAAGTTTTGTTGACTCAGCTCTTCTAATACTTCTTTGAAATCTTCTCCAGTGGCGGTTTGATAAGCAAAACGAGTTTGAAATTCCTGAAGCACGTAAAAAAACAACTCATCATCCTCTAACAGGTACCTGATCATTTGTATGATGACAGCGCCTTTGTAATAGGATAATCTACCTGAAAATATCCGATCACGATCCTCCAAATATTCATCAGGAACATAAACGCTTCCATCTGGTTCTCGCATCACTACCGATTGCATGGCGGCATTAAAGGCATCAGCAGATTGTTGGTCTACAAGATTTTCTAAACCTAGGTATTGGGTATAAGTGGCAAATCCTTCATTAATCCAGATGTCGTTCCATTGGGCACAGGTTACCTGATTCCCAAACCAAGAATGTCCCATTTCGTGAATGGTTAAGTGGAATTGAAAATCCCTTTGTGTGGTCATGGTTTGATGTTCCATTCCTCCTCCAATTGGACTAATGCAATGACCATATTTCTCGTCAATGAATGGATAGCTTCCGTACTTTTCTTGCAGAAGGTTCATTTGAACATGGGTGCAATCAATCAGCGTTTTTTGAGCTTTATACATGGCAGAATCGGGATAAAGATAATTCAGCATCCAAACCTCTTTTCCTTCTGGTGATGGACTGTAGAAGCTATATTCCATATACTCAGCCAAAGCAATGCTGATGAGGTAATAGGCTATGGGATAACGACTTTTCCATTCATATCTTACTTTCTCATTTTCTAATGCTACTGTATTGGTGAGCAATCCATTGCTTCCAACTTTATTTTTATTCGAGGTAGTGACAAATACCCAAACCGAATCGGCTTTGTCTTCCAAATCTTGTTTGCAAGGCCACCAATCTTTAGAGTAAAAGGGCTCCGATAAAGTCCAGTTTACTCGTGTCCCATGATAAGAATTCGCAGTGTTATATCCTCTTCCTCTATCAGAAATGGCGGTGCCGTTATATTGTATTTCTATTTCAAAGTTGTTTTCCTGAGGAATCTCAATAGGACAAATAATCTCTACGATATCCGTATTTTGATGAATAAATTGGGCAGGTAATTGGTTGACGAGGATTTTAGAAATTTCGAGTTCATGAGTGAGTTCAAGGTGAATAGTATCTATATTGGAAAGGCTTGTGGCTTGAATGATGGTTTTTCCATCAACATAAGTATCATTGGTTTCTAGCGCAAGATTTAGATAATAGAAATGTATGTCAAAAAGATCGTGTTTAGAATAGTCTATCTGAGTAGTGCGTGAATAGTTAAACCCTGATTTGGCATGATGGCAGAAATCTTCGGGCAAAGGAAGCTGGGCTTTAATGCTTCCGCCAAGCATTAGCGGAAACATTATAAGGACCCATATTTTTCTATTAAAACTAAAAGGCATACTTCATATTATTCTTACAAATATATATTAAAGTATTAAGAACGAAAAAAGGAACCCTTTTAGAAGTTTCAAAGATAATCTTGAACAATATATTCTTTGGTTAATTAATATTGGTTTCCTCAAGAGCTCCAATGCTTGTTACGAAACAAACAGGGCAAATATATTGCCTCTCTGTAGTCTGTCACTAAAGGTTCTCTCTATATTTAGCCGGTAAATGGGCTTAGGTGATTTCCCCGATGGGTTTTGACTTATGATAAAAACTTGACATTAACTCAGCTCTCGCATCCTTAGCAAGCGTTCCTTATCAATAATTGAAATCGATTTTCCATAAACCTGTATGGTACCATCTTTGCGCAAGGCAGATAAGGCTCGTATTACATTTTCTTGTGTCAAACCAATATATTGAGAAATCTCTTTTCTACTTAGAGGGAGATCGAATTGATCTTGGAAAAAGATATCATCAGAAAAGTAAAGTAATAAATGAGCAATGCGCCCATATAGCCTTTTTTGGAGGAGGTTTAAGGAGTTGATGATGATTCTATCGGAAGATTTGGTTAAGGTTTGAATCAGGTGCATGGCAAATAATCCATTGCTTTGAATTAAATCGGTAATTTGAGTCAGCTTGAAGCTGCAAATAACACTTGGACGAAGCGCCGTAACCGAATAATTATACTTTGAACTTGAAAATACAGATAGTATGCTCACGAAATCATAGGGTTTTCCAAAGCTAATGATCTGCTCATCTCCATGTTCATTAGTTCTGAATAATTTAACGAGGCCTTCTTTCAAATATAAAAAATCAGAAATATTCTGATCTTGAACAATGATAGACTCCCCTTCTTTATATGCTGTTTCTGTACGTGAATCGCAGTAGTGCTCTACCTGATCCTTATCGATACAATTGAAGAAAAGCATTTTTAAATCACAATATTCACATTGACAAACCATGGTTTCTGTTTAAGAACCAAAGATATATAAACTATGATAAATATCAGTATATGATAATTATCATATGAATAGGACACTTTCCCTGTGATGGACGACCTACATTTGTTAGCACAATAACAAAGCTAAGAAAATGAAGAAACTACTTATATTGGGTGCAGGAACAGCGGGAACCATGATGGCCAACAAAATGAAGAAGGCATTAGATGGGGATGAATGGAAAATTACCATTGTTGATCAACACAAAACCCATTATTATCAGCCTGGATTTTTATTTATTCCTTTCGATATTTATAATAAACACGATGTAATAAAACCTAAATATGATTTCTTCCCAACAGGTATTGAGGTTATCTTTTCAGAAGTTGATAAAGTAATAGGTGAGGAGAATAAGGTCTTGTTAAAAGATGGGAAACAACTGAACTACGATTTCTTGATTATTGCAACAGGAACGCAAACCTATCCTGAAGAAACACCTGGACTTAAAGACAAGCTTTGGTATAAGGACATATTCGATTTCTATACCATAGAAGGAGCAGTGGCTTTGCAAAAGCACCTTAAGTATTGGGAAGGTGGGAAATTGGTCATGTGTATTTCAGAGCTGCCCTATAAATGTCCTGTAGCACCCATAGAATTCGTTTGTTTGGCGGAAGCTTTTTTTGCCCAAAAAGGTATTCGTGATGAAGTCGATATCACCTATGTTACTCCTATGTCTGGGGCCTTCACTAAGCCGGTTGCCAGTAAAATGCTAGGCGATTTATTGGAGGAGAAAAACATAAAGGTCATTCCTGATTTTTATCTAGAAAAAGTGGATAATGAGAACAAGAAACTCATCAGCTATGATGATAAGGAAATTGACTTCGATTTGTTGACCATTGTCCCAGTGAATATGGGAAGCGAGATGATTGAGCGTAGTGGTTTGGGCGATGATATGAATTTTGTACTTACAAATAAAGAGACGCTTCAATCTGTAAAACATGAAAATATTTTTGTGCTCGGCGATGCTGCCAATTTACCCACTTCAAAAGCAGGTTCTGTTGCTCATTTTGCTGCCGAAATCTTATTTGATAATCTCATGAGCGCTATGGAGGGAAGACCATTGATGGCTAAGTTTGATGGACATGCCAATTGTTATATCGAAACAGGTTACGGAAAAGGAGCTTTAATAGACTTTAATTATGATACAGAACCCTTGCCTGGTACTTTCCCTTTGCCCGGAATCGGGCCTTTTGGCTTACTTAAAAACACAAAAATCAATCACTATGGAAAAGTATTATTCCGTTGGATTTACTGGCATATTCTTTTGAGAGGAAAAGAAATGCCCATAGAAGCTCATATGACTATGGCCGGCAAACATAGGGTTTAACAAGGAGGACATCATGACAAATATAGAAATCAATCAACAAATAACAGATCTCAATAAGAAAGTGGATGTTCTGCTCGATTATGTAAATCAGCAAAGGCTAAGTTCTCAAGCAATACAAGATCTCATCAGTGATGTTTCCATCATTGGAAAAGATGTGTATGATAGCACCGTGTTGGAGTTGGACAAGCGCCAAGTGGAAATTAGACCGGAGGAGCTCACTGAGTTAGCGGTCAGTTTTCTAAGAAATATTAACAGTTTCAATGTGATGATGGGTGGCTTTGAATCCGTTATAGATTTATCAAAAGATCTGACGCCTATTCTTACCGAATCCATACTCGATTTTTCTAAACTATTAGCCGATTTTGAGGCCAAAGGATATTTCGAATTCTTTACAAAAATAGCTGAAATAGGAGATGAACTGGTGACTCAAGTGACCCTTGAAGATTTGGAAGAAGTGAAGAGAAACTTGCCAGAGATGGTTCAGATCATTAGGAAGATATCAGATAAAAAAACATTGAAGTTGGTGAATCGTGCATTAGATGCAGTGGATAGTGTGGATATAGAAAATCCTCCGGAAATGGGAATATGGAGTTTAATGAAAAGCCTGAATAATCCTAGCATGCAAAAGAGCTTAGGTTTAGTGGTTTCCATCTCAAAGAATATGTATAAAAATGAATCAAACTAAAATATATTAAAATGGAAAAGAAGAATATAGCAGGAGTAGATATAATGTTTTCTGAGGATGGTTTTTTTGCAGATGCCTCCCAGTGGAATAGAGAAATAGCAGCTGAAATAGCCAAAGAAGATGGTATTATTTTAAGTGATGACCATTACGCAGTATTGGAATATCTGCGCAACGAACATGCGGCAGGAGCACCACTAACCATTAGAAAAGTTGGAAAATCTGGAATCGTTGATATCAAAGGATTATATAAGCTATTTCCTGGAGGCCCATTAAAGCTGTCCTCTAAATATGCTGGAATACCAAAGCCAACAAGTTGTGTTTAATATTTAAAAGAACGAGAAATGGAGAAGCAAGAAAAAAAGCCATTGGAGAAAGTCTTAATCATTTGTGCTAAAGGCTCATTAGAAGATGTATATGCCAGTTTGGTGATGGCCAATGGTGCAGTGATGGAAGGAATAGAAACCAAAATGTTTTTCACCTTTTTTGGTTTAGATGGTATTACCAAGAAATATATGGACAAGCTCTATACCGGAACAACCGGAAACCCCGCGATGCGAATGCCAGGCGGCTTGAAATTTCCTACCATGTTGGGAGGCTTACCAGGAGTAGAGGCAGGTGTTTCGAGTATGATGCGAAAGCAGATGGATGCCTTAGATATGCCTCCTCCAAGTGAGTTTTTGGAGATGATTGCAGCTGGTGGAGGTGAGATATTTGCTTGCAAATTGGCAGTAGAAATGTTCAAACTGACAAAAGAAGATTTCCACGAAGAAGTAAAAGATATTATTACCATAGGCCAGTTTTATGAGATGGCAGATGGCGACAGAACTCAAATTATATTTACCTAATTGAAGATGGGGATTATGTGTTAATGGGGCTCGAGTTTTTTAACTCGGGCTTTTTTTGGTCAATAAGTAAAGGAGCAAGTTTTTCTCTATCAAAATTATCACTTCCTTGTTTTATGATGAATCTCAATAAGTCAGTTATGCTTCCCAATTCTAAACAACAATAGTTTTTATTCAAAAACCATTAGGATTTTAAAATTATGTTCGTAGTTTTGCGAACAACGAATAAATACCATTTATGACAATAGATATTATTACCGACGATCAAAGAAAATTAGCACGATATGCCAAAGCAATCAGTCATCCCATTAGGGTATATATTATGAGTTTGCTTGGGCAACAAAGTTGCTGCTATAGTGGAGATTTATCTGAAGATTTACCCATTGCCAAATCTACTTTATCACAGCATTTAAAGGAATTGAAAGATGCAGGACTCATTCAAGGAAAAATAGAAGCGCCTAAAGTAAAATACTGTGTAAACAAAGAAAACTGGGCAGAAGCACAAGAATTATTCAAAGGATTTTTAAATATATAATCATGGATTTTAACACAATTAAACCAGCCAATAAAGAAATTTTAATTTTAGGGACAGGCTGTGCAAAATGCAAAACCCTAGAGAAACTAACTCGCGAAGTAGTAGCCGAGGAGGGCATAGATGCTCAAGTATCCAAAGTTGAAGATATTGTAGAAATTATGCAATATGGAGTGATGTCAACTCCAGGATTGGTAGTAGACAAGCAAGTGGTGATGAGTGGGAAACTTCCCTCAAAAAAAGAAATTATAGAACTATTAAACAAATAATGTGAATGAAGGCTTGGGAAGCCAATATATTAAATACCAGCCACTAAGACAGAAAGTCACAAAGATATCACGAAGCAAGATGGTATTTCTTCATCATTTGATAATCAGCGCCTTAAAGCTTAGGTGGTAATAAATATTAAAACCTTGATTTAAACGAATATTGAAACAAACAAGAAGCCGTCGAAAGTATAAATCAAACTTAGATTTGTTGAAAATCGAATGTATCTGATTATCGTTAGAGACAGCTTATAACACATTCCTTAAAAAAACAAAAATTAGAAAAATGAAAAGAATCGTAAGTACATTAATCGTATTATTTATTGTTGGAGTCACGAGTATTTCAGCACAATGTGACAAAAAAAATGATATTTTAGCTAGCAGTAAAACATCTTGTTGCTCAAAAGCAAGCACTGGTGAGAAAAAAGATTGCAATACACAGAAGGTTGGAGAAACAGAAGTGATGGCTTATTATTTCCATGCCACTCGCCGTTGTGCCACTTGTGAAGCTGTGGAGAAAACAACTAGGGAAACCCTAAAAAACACTTATGGTGACAAAGTAAGTTTCGTAAGTATCAACCGTGAGGAAGATGAAAACAAAGCCATGGTAGAAAAATATAAAATCAATGCGCAGACTTTAATTTTTGTAAAAGGTGATGACATTGTAGATTTAACTTCAAATGCATTCCTAAATGCAAGAACAAATCCTGAAAAATTGGAGAAGAAAATTAAGTCCACTGTTGACAAAATGCTTAAGTAATCATGGAATTGCTCAATAGTATACTTGAAAACTCACAAATCCCTTTATTATCAGCCTTTATTTTAGGTTTGATGACTGCAATAAGTCCTTGCCCTTTGGCCACCAATATAACAGCCATTGGTTTTATTAGTAAGGATATCGAAAACAGGCGAAAAGTATTTATCAATGGCTTGGTTTATACTTTAGGGAGAGGGATTTCCTATTTTGCTATTGGATTGGTATTTTTCTTTGGAGCCAGTCAGTTCGAAATAGCGGGTTGGTTACAGGAATGGGGAGAGAAACTTTTAGGCCCATTAATGATACTAATTGGTGTTTTTATGTTGGGATTAATAAAGTTGAATATTCCAGGTTTAAGCTCTCTTAACGAGAAAGTTGGAGAAAAAGCTAAAAATAGCTATTGGGGCGTTTTACTTCTAGGGATTTTATTCGCCTTGGCATTTTGCCCTTATAGTGGAGTCTTGTATTTTGGCCTACTCATTCCAATGACCATAAGTAGCGCCAGTGGTTTGTATCTTCCTTTAATATTTGCCATTGCCACAGGAATCCCTGTCATTATTTTTGCTTGGCTTATTGCCTTTAGCGTGGGTTCTCTTGGGAGTTTCTATAAGAATATAAAAATCTTCGAGACTTGGTTTCGCCGCGTCGTGGCCGTTATTTTTATTGCCATAGGAATTTATTATAGCATTATCTTACTTTTTTAATTGATTAGAATGAAAGCAAAACTCCTTCAACTCCAAAACAAATCAAATGGCTGGTTGCTTCCTTTAGTACTATTGCCACTTTGGATCCTCCTCTATATAAATCTGCAAAATATTTCAGATTTCATTACGGAGCAATTATTTGGTTTAGAAACAGGAAAACACCTCACCGAAACCATTCGGTTCTTCATATTCGAAGTTCCTAAGGTAATGTTATTATTGGTTTTGATCATCTTTTTGGTTGGAATCATGCGCTCCTATTTTTCAGCAGAGAAAACCAAGAAAATGCTTGCTGGTAGGTCATTATTCACAGGGAATATTATGGCTTCGGTATTGGGAATTGTTACTCCTTTTTGCTCTTGTTCTGCTATTCCTCTATTCTTGGGGTTCGTGGAAGCAGGTGTACCTCTTGGTGTTACATTTAGTTTCCTGATTGCCGCACCCATGATTAATGAAGTAGCATTAGTGCTTTTGGCCGGCTTGTTTGGTTGGAAGGTAGCTGTGATATATGTGGGTACTGGATTGTTAATTGCCATTTTTGCGGGTTGGATTATTGGAGCTCTCGGCCTAGAGAAATATGTAGCCGATTGGGTTTTTAAGGTAAAAACCAATCAGCAAGCACAAGAGGAAGAGCAGCTGACATTTAACGATCGCATACAGAGTGGTTTCACTTCGGTAAAAGATATTGTTGGCAAAATTTGGATTTACATCATCATAGGAATTGGAGTAGGCGCTGCTGCCCATGGATATGTTCCAGAGGATTTCTTAGGAAGTCTTTTGGGAAAAGATAAATGGTATGCTGTACCAGTTGCTATTCTTATGGGGATTCCTATGTATTCAAATGCGGCAGGAATTATTCCCATTGTAAGTGTATTGATAGAAAAAGGCGTTTCACTGGGCACGGCATTGGCTTTTATGATGTCGGTCATTGCACTTTCATTACCAGAAATCATTATCTTAAAGAAAGTATTAAAATGGCAACTGATAGCTGTTTTTGTGGGTGTAGTAGCCATGGGAATTGTGATTGTTGGATTTATTTTTAATTATTTAATGTGATGATAAAGAAGATTTTTCCTTGGATGGTATTTGTGGCATTATTTGTATTGCTAATTATTGGATTTTCTTCGAAAGATGAAATGAATAAATATGCCTCTTCTATGATGCAAAAGCAAGCCTCTGCCGCAACCATTCATTCAGGGAAAAATCTTATTGATTCGCTATATAATTATACCCAGTCCAATTTGGATTATCAAATGACCTTTCTCGAATTTGGTTCTACGGGATGTTCAGCATGTAGAAGAATGGAAAGCGTCATGCAAACTATTCAAAAAGAATATCCTAATCAAGTTCAAGTGGTATTCCGAAATGTATCGGAAAATGAAAACTTAGAACTCATGAAGTATTATGGAATAGCTTCTATTCCAACTCAGATATTTCTCAATGAAAAGGGAGAAGAGATTTTCAGACATGCTGGATATCTCTCTGTAAATGAAATTAAAAACAAGGTATTGAATAGAATTAATTAAAACGAAATTATATAGTAGGAAATGGCTTGTTTGGATTTTTCCTGATTACCCCAGCCCCAAGGGGTTTCAGTAAAAAGATTATATTATTAGATTTAAAAGAAGGTTTTCTAAAGTATTTGTTCTTAAAAACTGAGATCTGATTTTTTTGGCTCCCCACGGGGCATTAGCGTTAACTTAAGCTGTCTATTTTTTTAAGTTACAGATATACATATGATTACAAGACTATTTCTTTCTGACTTCTTTGTTTTTTACTCTTTTTAATACAAAGGTGTTTTTATCTTCAAGCAC
>NZ_JABKBZ010000069.1:0-25723 GCF_013166635.1 Lentimicrobium sp. S6
TTCTTTAGATTTAACAGAAGGAATCATCGCCAATCAATTTTAGATAAAATCATTCAGAGATGCGTAGAGCATAAACCGATTGCTTACGCTTCGATTAAATTACACGAGACTTAAATGGGTAACCCTATTATTATTTATTGTTTTACTTGATCTGACCCTATTGCAAAATCTAGTATGTCGGCATTTTTCAATTGAATTGACATTTTGGTTTACCTTATAACTTGAAGTAATTGAGTTATTTACAGTCTCTAAGATAAGTAAGCAATGATAGTAATTATTATTCATATTTAGACTAAATCAATATATAATGAATTGTTAATTTATTGCAAATTATTATTTTAAAGTTGCTTATAAATGATGTCATAATAATTTCATAGATTTGAATGCAAATTATTTATAGTGATGAAAAAAACAAACCAAATGAACAATCACCTGAACATCATATTTGCCACAATCATCACATTATTTGGCCTATTTTTATATTTAAATACTATAAATCATGGTTATGTTTTAGATGATGCATCAGTAATTACCGATAATAGAATTGTAAAAGAAGGCTTTGGTGGTTTTGGTGAAATACTAACGACTTCTTACAGACATGGCTATGATGAAAAATATCAGAATTTATATCGTCCTTTATCTTTATTGATGTTTGCAGCAGAATGGCAAATGGCACCGAATCAGGCATGGCTGGGACACCTGATAAATATCATTTTGTATGGATTTACAGGGTTTATTGTTTTTATGACTTTGCTAAAGGTTTTGAAAAAATATCATATCGTATTACCCTTTATTATTTGCCTTATTTTTATTGCACATCCCATACATACAGAGGTAGTAGCCAATATTAAAAGTAGGGATGAAATCTTGTCATTCTTGTTCTCTGTTTTGACTTTGTATACTTTTTGGCTTTATGCAGAACGCACAGAAAAGAAATACTTGTTTGGCTCCTTGGCTTTGTTTTTCTTAGCATTTTTGAGCAAAGAAGGGAGCGTAACTTTTATTTTGGTGATTCCTTTATCAGTTTTGTTTTTTGCGGAGAAGGAGAAGGTGAAGTCTCTTTTACCGAGAACGGCTTTATATTTAATTCCATTTTTGGCTTATATGATGATTCGAACGATGGTATTGGGAGAGGCAAAAATGTCAGATCAAACTGTTTCTATCCTGGATAATAGTTTGATAGAGGCTCCGATTCTTGAACGCTGGGCTACAGCATTAGTAATATTAGGTAAGTATTTTTATCAATTAGTTTGGCCAGTTTCACTGGTTAGCGATGTCTCTTATTCTCAAGTTCCTTTGGTTGGTTTTGGAAATGGAGGTGTTTTAGTTTCTCTGCTATTGTATTTGAGCATTTTTATAGGTGCTTTGTTATCTTGGAAAAAAAATAAAGTGTTGAGCTATGGGATTTTCTTCTTCCTATTTACCCTATCACTGTATTCTAATATCTTTGTTATGGTAGGGACAAACTACGCAGAGCGAATGCTTTATTTTGCTTCTTTAGGATTTTCTATCATGGTGTCAGTTGGAATCTTAAAACTGTTTAAAGTAAAAGTGAAGGAAGCTCAACAAGAGAAGACCGTTTTTCATTTTTTTAAAAATCACTCAAAAGTTTTGGCATTTACATCAGTTATTTTAGTTTTTTATGGTTTTAAAACCATTGAGAGAAATAGAGATTGGAAAAGCAGTTATAGTTTGTATTCCGCTGATATAGAAAAATCACCCAATAGCGCTCACCTTCGTTATCATTATGGTTTAGAGGTTATGCAAGATAAAGGATTGAAAACAGCAAATCCAAATGAAGCCATCCAATTTTTAGATAAATCTATTGAACAATTTCAATATGCACTGAAAATATATCCTAATTATTATGATGCATTTGAACAAATCGGTTTGGCGAATTATAGAAAGGGACTCAATTATAAAAAGATAGGGCAGCAGGCTTTAAGTAATTCAAATCAAAATCAGGCTCAAAAATATGCAGACCTAATGAATCAACATTTTTTAATGGCAAGAGAACAATATGAAAAAACGATTCAGTATAAAGAATCAGCAGTCACCTATCAGAATTTTGGAGCCTTATATTTTGATATGGGGGATACTGAAAATGCCTTGAAATACTCATTACGAGCCATTGAACTTAGTCCTAATGATGCCAATAGCTATTCAAATATTGGAAGTATTTATGGCATGTCGGGGAATTATCAAGAAGCCATTAAATACTTTAATAAAGCCTTAGAATTGAATCATGAAAACCCAGCAAGTATTCATATTTTTCTAGCAAAGACCTATGAATTCTTGAATCAACAAAATAAGGCCCAAAAACACTATAAATTGGCAAAATCAATTCAAAACAAATCATAGAATGATGCTTGAAAGAAAATATATGAAGAGCAAATGGTTGAATTACGGCCTGATTTTTCTACTCTCATTTATCTTGTTTGGTAATACTTTGCGCCATCAGTATGCTTTAGACGATGCCATAGTAATTACCGAAAATGAATATGTATTAAATGGTATTGATGGGATTCCTGAAATATTTTCTCAAGAATTATTTAATGGCTTTTTCGATGAGAAGAATAAAGATTTAGTGGCAGGTGGCAGATATCGACCTGTTTCGCTTCTTACCTTTGCCATGGAGTATGAATTTATTATGGGCTCTCCTTTTGAAGGCCTTGATGAATTAGATTTAGAAAAAAGACTGAATCAAAATCATTCAAATAAAAACCAGATAAGTCCGTTTCAAAAGCTGAATAAGGAATTAAACAAAACTTTGATAACACTAAAGGATAGTGATTTAGAAAAAGGCCAGAATTTGATTCTTGATAAGTATCAAATTAGGGATAAGGAAAGAAAGGTGATTATAGAACGCTTAAGGATAATGAAAGGTAAGCAACCAGCACATCAATTTATTAGCCACACTGTTAATGTTCTTTTCTTTGCTTTCACGGGTCTTATCCTTTTCATGGTTTTAAGCTTGATGTTTCGTGATGATTCCAACTCTGTATTTCAAGCTTGGCTTCCCTTTTTTATCACACTATTATTTATTTCCCATCCCATTCATACCGAGGTGGTTGCCAACATAAAAGGAAGGGATGAAATTATTGCCTTTTTTATGTCCTTATGGGCTTTATATCTTTCTTTTAAATATGTTGATACTCAAAAAATCAAGTATTTATTTGGTAGTTTTTGGGTTTTCCTAGTAGCAGTATTCTCTAAAGAAGTAGCTGTGACTTTTATTGCTATTATACCTCTAGCTATTTGGTTTTTTAGAGGAGGGAAATGGAAAGAAATGGGTGTTTCAATTTTGCCTGTTCTTTTGGCTTCATTTGTTTATCTGCTCATTAGAGCTTTGTATGTTGAAGGTATTGCAAGTATAGGAGTTCACGAGAGCACAGAGATTATGAATAACTCATTTTATGGAATGGATGTGATGACCAAATACGCTACCATCCTCTATTCTCTATTGCTTTACTTGAAACTTTTGATATTCCCTCATCCCTTGACTTATGATTATTACCCCTATCACATTGCAGCACAATCTTGGGATTTTTGGCCCATATTCTCTGTTGTAGTATATCTTTCTTTAGCAATTTATGCCATTTTCGGATTATTCAAAAGACATAAAGTGGCCTTTGGAATCATCTTTTTCGCCATTAGTTTAGCTCCAACTTCAAATATTCTTTTCTCTATTGGAGCCTTTATGAATGAGCGATTTATTTATGGTGCCTCACTTGGATTTTCTATTATCACTGGATATTTAATACTCGTAAAACTCCCGCTTGTATTGAAAAATGAGAACTTGAAAAACTACCTAGTTTTTGGTTTGCTATTCACCATTATTGGTTTGTATTCTTTTAAAACTATTGATAGGAACCGAGCTTGGGAGAATGATTTTGTATTGATGACCACTGATGTAAAAACCTCCTCTAATTCTGCTAAAAGTAATTGTTCAGCAGCTGGAAAGCTGATAGAATATGCCATGGATTTGGAAGGTATTACTCAAAGGAATCAAAACCTAAATCAAGCCATAGAATACCTTCATCAGGCTATTCGAATTCATCCAAGTTATGTGGATGCTTTAATTTTAATGGGGAATGCACAGTTTTGGCTCAGTAAAAATTTAGATAGTACTTTTTACTATTATCACCAGGTACTTCAGCTGTCACCCAATAATCAGATTGTTCAAGATAATTTGTTTCAATCGAGGATAAAATTAGAGTATGATAATCCTCAACAATCTATGTCCTTGATAAATGGTTTGGAGCTTGTTTACCCTTATTTGAAAGATAAATGGCAAACCAATTATTACTTGGGAAGAACCTATGGGCGCTATCAAAATAACCTGCAAAAAGCCATTGAGTATTTATCCATTGCCAAAACACAAAATCCCAATAGCATTGAGGTTTTAGAAGATTTGGGAGTAGCCTTTGGTATTTCTGGAAATTATGAGGGCTCAGCTCAATGTTTTATGCAAGCTCTCGAAATAGACCCCAATAACACCAATTTGAAGTTTAATGCAGTAAATTCATTGCTGCAAACTGGTGATAGGGAAAAAGCAAAAGACCTATGTCAACAATTATTCGATGAATTTTTAAAAAACAATAACAAGTCTGGCTTGCAAAAATTAGCTTATATTTATCAAGATATTGGAGAACAAGATCTAGCAGATATCGCATTAAAGAAATCTATCGAATAGAATAAACTAATACCATATGATTAATAATAAGAAAGTAGTAATCATACTTCCAGCATATAATGCAGAGAAAACTCTGGAGATGACCTATAATGAGATTCCATTTGAAATGGTTGACGAGGTGATTTTGGTTGATGATTCTAGTCATGATAAAACAGTAGAAAAAGGTAGAGAAATTGGTATAAAATATATTGTTGAACATGAGAAAAACATGGGATACGGAGGCAATCAGAAATCTTGTTATCGTAAGGCCTTAGAGCTTGGCGCAGACATAGTAATCATGCTTCATCCTGATTATCAATATACTCCTAAATTGGTGCCGTCTGTAGCTTATTTAATTGCAAACGATTTGTATCCCGTGGTTTTAGGGTCTAGAATTTTGGGCAAAGGTGCGTTGAATGGAGGAATGCCAAAGTATAAATATATAGCCAATAGATTCTTAACGCTATTTCAAAATATATTGATGAGTGCAAAATTATCAGAATACCATACTGGTTATAGGGCTTTTTCCAGGGAAGTTTTAGAAACCGTAAATTATGAAGCTAATTCTGACGATTTCGTATTTGATAACCAAATGTTAGCTCAGATTCTCTATGCAGGATATGAAATTGCTGAGGTTACTTGTCCAACTAAATATTTCGAAGGAGCTTCCTCTATCAACTTTCAACGAAGTACGAAATATGGATTTGGAGTTTTGGCAACCTCACTTAAATATAGGGCGCAAAAGTGGGGCTTAAGCAATTATGATATATTTAAAAACAAAAAATAATTAGAAACACATGTATGGATAAATGTACTTATTGTAAATCCTCACCATCTAATTTTAAATATAAAACCATTGATGTTTTTGGTCAACATTGGGAAATTCATCAGTGTTGCAACTGTCATGCCTTCTATTTAGCTCCAAACCCTAGCCCCAATCAATTGGCTCAAGCTTATGCCGATGATTATTATGGTGAGCAGGAAGAAAAATTTAGTTTTCCACTTGTAGAAAAAATCTTAGACTATTTTAGGGGAGGTCGAGCTAGAAAATTAAGTAAATATATTGAAGCAAATTCTGCTGTTCTTGATATTGGTTGTGGAAATGGACAGTTTTTAGAATCATTAGTTAAACATGGAGATTATAAGCTTTTCGGAACAGAGTTAGCTGGAAAATCGGCAGAACGAGCCAAAAGAATTCCCCAAGTAAATTTGAGGATAGGCTTTCTTGAAGAAGTTGTATTTGATAAAGAAAGCTTCGATGCCATTACTCTATTTCATGTTTTTGAACACCTTTCAGAACCTGAGCTAAGTTTGAATATTATACATGAAATTTTAAAGCCTAATGGAGTTTTGGTGATGTCTTTTCCGAATATAGATAGTTGGCAAAGTAGAATATTTAAAGGGAAATGGCTTCATTTAGACCCTCCTCGGCATTTGTTTTTTTTTGAGCCTAAAACATTTCGTGGTTTAATGGAGTCGCAAGGTTTTGCTTTTATAGATGAATCGTATTTTTCAATGGAGCAAAATCCGTTTGGAATGGTGCAGAGTATTTTGAATTTATGGAATAAGAAAAGAGAAGTTTTATTTGAGAGTATGAAGGGAAACCATACTTATACTCAAGAATATTCTTCTTTTAATATAATTTTACAGAAAATGTTTTTCATCCTGAGCTTCCCAATATTTATTATCAGCGATGTGATTGCTAGCTTATTTAAAAAAAGCGCTACAGTAGAATTTGTATTTAGAAAGAAATGAGAAGTCGGTTAGTAAGGAATAATTACCTTTAATTAAAAACAAGAATTATGAAGGAGAAAATTTTAAATCCCGATAGAATCATCTATTTTATTGTATTTGCCATTTCTGTATTCATCTATTCTAACACTTTTACACATCAATTTGCTTATGATGATTATAGCGTAATTACTGGAAATGAATTTACTAAAAAAGGCTTCTCTGGAATTGTAGATCATTTCACTCACGATAGTTTTTATGGGTTTACCGGGAAGGAAAACCTTTTTAAAGGAGGTAGATATCGACCATTGTCTTTGGCTACATTCTCAATTGAATATGGTCTGTTTGGAGAGAATCCTCAGATAAATCATATGGTAAATGTGTTACTTTATGGCATCACTGGGCTTTTGGTGTTTTATTTATTATCCATCTTGTTTTTTAAAGATAGAAGGCCTTTGTTATTGAAAGATAAATTACTTTCTGTTCCATTCGTTGCTACTTTATTATTTATTACCCACCCTATACATACTGAGGTCGTAGCTAATATTAAAGGACGCGATGAGATCTTGGTTTTCTTGTTCTCTATCATGTCTTTGGTTTGGGCTTTAAAATATATTGAAAATAAAAGATGGAAGGATTTACTCTTATCCTGCATATTTTTGTTAATAGGACTATTTGCCAAAGAGAATGCGGCCATGTTCTTATTGGTCATCCCTTTAACGATTTGGACTTTCCATCCAAAAGTTCAATTTTCAAAGTATAAAACCCTGATTGGAGCTTTGTTTGCTACAGTCATTTTATTTGTGTTTTGTCGACAATCCGTCCTTGGGCATATTGATGTGGAATCAACACAAGCAGATAATATCGTAAGCAACTCATTTATGTACGCTGATGGTTGGAGCCAATTATACGGAACTGTTTTTTATACATGGGGTAAATACATACAACTATTATTCTATCCTAGCCCCTTAACTATAGATTACTATCCATTTCACATCGATTATGTAGAAATCTATCATTTCAAATCTATCATTCCAATAATATTCTATTTAGCCTTAGGCCTTATTGCCACTTTGGGGCTTAGAAAAAGGAGTGTTTTTGCATTTGGAATCTGGTATTATCTGATCACTTTTTCCATAGTTTCTAATTTGGCTCTTATTATTGGGCCATTTATGGGAGAACGATTTATGTATGTTCCATCCTTAGGATTCACTATTATTATTGCCTATTTATTGCTTGAAAAACTCCCCCAATGGACAAAGGGAAAGTTATCTAAAAACATAATGATGATTGCACTTTTGATGATGTCCTTTTTGTATTCAGCAAAAACCATTGATAGAAATCTAGACTGGGAAAATAATTTCACTCTGTATACCACAGATGTGAAAATATCGAGTAAGAGTGCTATTATGACTCAAAGCGCAGCTCAGCAATACTTAAATAAAGCCATAGAGCTCAAAGGAGATAGAAGTAGCAAAGCTTATAGGGAAGAATATTTGGACAAAGCAGCAGCTTATCTAGAATATGCAATTGATAGAAATGAAACCAATATGGGGTTGCTTTTAATGGCAAATACTAAATATGAACAAGCTAAATTTGAGGAGGCCAATAAATACTATTTAAAAGTACTGAGTAGGGATGCCAATTACCAATTGGCTATTGATAATATGGTATTGTCATTAAAGAAAATTCAAGATAAAAGAATAAAATTAAATGATGTCAAAGAGTTAAGGAGTTTAACGAAATCCTTCGAATCCTTTTATATGCTTGGACAAACTTGGGGTAAAGATTTTAATCAGTTAGATTCTTCTATTTACTATCTCAATAGGGCTATAGATATTGATGATTCTTATTACTATGCCTTTGCGGATTTAGGTATGGCTTATGCCATGACTGGAGATTTACAGCAAGCCTTGATGAATTTAAATAAGGCATATCAACTTAATTCAAATGATAAATCAACCATTATCAACTTGGCATTAACACATCAAAATCTCGGTCAAACAGAACAGGCCAATGAGCTGTTTCAACGAGCGGAAAAAATGAAATGATCCTTTAAGGATAGGTACAATTAATCATTGGCTTTTTATGGAACTGAGAGTTTCAAAAAAAGTGCTTTAAAAATTTCTCAAAAGCTATGCATATGGCATGTCGCCAAATAGAAATTTTACTGTAAATTTGTCCATTAAAACCAAGCAGATGTTTGATAAGACAAAAAAACTCCCCATAGCCTGTGATCATGGCGCTTTTGAAATGAAAGAATTTTTAAAAGAACAACTGGTTGCTCATGGTTATCAGGTTGAAGATATGGGGACTTATAGTGACGCTAGTGTAGATTACCCAGATATGATTCATCCTCTGGCTAAAGCTATCAATGATGGTGTTTATGGTATGGGAATCATTTTATGTGGCAGTGGTAATGGTGCTCAAATTACAGCCAATAAATACCTAAAGGTAAGAGCAGGTTTGTGTTGGACTGTCGAACAAGCACAATTAACAAGAATGCATAATGATGCTAATATTATGAGTATTCCTGGTCGTTTTGTGGAAAAAGATTTAGCTTGGAAAATGTTACAAGCCTTTCTTAATACTGATTTTGAAGGGGGAAGACATATTGGTAGAGTGGAAAAAATATCTCAATTGTTATAAAGAAACTCTATGTCAGAAGCTGCTCAAAAATTCAACAAAGCATCTAAATTAAAGGCCTTCGATATGGAGCATCGTAAGACCCTTAACTTTAATATTGGTAAATATGACCAGGCCTTTCGAGATGGTTTGCAACAATATGCAGATTTGGATTTGGCTCGTCAGCGTGCCGCCAATGTTAAACGTAAGGCTATTAATGATTTAGATAAATATTTAATTGAGTTTGAGCAGAACTTTACTCAAAATGGGGGTAAAGTCATTTGGGCAGTTAATGCCGAAGATGCTAACAGAGAAATCCTTAGGATCTTCAAAGAAAAAGCAGTCAAGAAAGTCGTCAAAAGTAAATCGATGACTACGGAAGAAATTGAAGTGAATGCTGCATTGGAAAAGAATGGTATTGAATCGGTTGAGACAGATTTAGGGGAGTATATTGTGCAATTGGCAGATGAAAAGCCATACCATATCGTAACTCCTGCCATGCATAAAAGTAAAGAGCAGGTTGCAGAACTCTTTCATCAAAAGTTTGATTGGGATGAAAATCTAAGTGCCGAAGAAATGACAGGCAGGGTAAGGATGAAACTTAGAGATAAGTTCTATTCTGCTGATGCTGGAATTACAGGCGCCAATTTTTTGATTGCTGATACAGGTTCAATTGCTCTTACTGAAAATGAAGGGAATGGTATCCTTACTATGGCTTTTCCCAAAGTGCATATTATTGTTGCAGGAATTGAAAAGATGATACCTTCCGTTAATGATTTAGCTCTCATGTGGCCATTATTAAGCACTCATGGAACGGGACAGCATGTAACGGTATATAATTCCATTATCACAGGTGGGAAGCGGGAAAATGAGGAGGGACCTGAAGAAACGTATGTTATTTTATTAAATAATCAGCGTACAGAAGTATTAAAGCAAGAACAACAAAGTATAGCTTTGAGTTGTATTAGATGTGGTGCCTGCCTGAATGTTTGCCCCGTTTATAAAAACATAGGTGGTCATACGTACAAAACTACATATACGGGGCCCATAGGTTCTGTAATTTCACCTTGGCTTTTGGGCATGAAAGACTATAAACATCTGAGCTTTGCTTCTAGCCTTTGTGGAGCCTGTACCGAGGTTTGCCCAGTTAAAATCCCTCTCCACGACATGCTCCTTAAAAATAGAAAAGATGCTGTAGATCAAAAACTCACTACCTTTTCTGAAAGAACCATGGTGAAAACCTGGGAAAAATTCATGCTAAAAAGAAAACTATTGGATTTGTTCGGTGGAGGAGTGAAGAATTTCATCGCCTCACTTTTCTTTAAAAAAGCGTGGGGAAATAAACGAAACCTTCCAAAAATGGCAGAAAAATCATTTAATAAAAGATGGATAGAGCAGCATCCAAATAAATAGTCATTTATGTGGGATGACACCATTAGGCATATCCGCTTTCATCGACCAGCCTTTTTCTTAGGCTTAGTTTTTCTGCTATTATTTCAATCTTGTAGTCCCACTAAGTATTTAAAAGAAAATCAGTATATTTTAAAAGAGAATCAGATTGTTCTTGCTGAGAAAACTATAGATAAAGCTGAAGTAAAAAACTTTGCCGTTCAAAAGCCCAATAGAACCATATTAGGATGGCCATTTTATGTAAGTCTTTATAATATGGTAGATCCAATTAAGGAGGCCAAACGTGACCAAAAAAGAGCCATCCAAGCAAAAGAGAAAAATGAAAAGCGATTAGAAAATGGGAAAAAGCTAAAACAAGATCCTTTTTATTTAAGTCGGTGGTGGAGAAATAGTGTTGGTGAAGCACCAGTAATCTATGATAGACTTACTTTAAAAGAATCAAAAGAAGGAATGTCGGCATATATGCGTAATCTGGGGTATTATTATTCAGTTCATAGTGACAGTGCGCGATTTGATAAGAAAAAGCAACGTGCCTTGGTCGAGTATCATATCATTCCAAATGCTCCTTATAAAATTAGTCAGTTGAACCTTAAGACAACAGATAAAAGAATAGAATCCTTAATTTCCTCTAATACTAAGTTGAAGATTCCAAAGGCTGGAGAATTGTTTAATGCCTATGAACTAGATAACTTACGCTACGATATAAGCTCACTATTGCAGAATCATGGATATTATGGTTTTGGTCCCGACCAAATTGTGTATTTTGCCGACACACTTCAAAAAACAATGGAGGCAAAGGTTGGTATTGAGATCTATCAAACATCTGCAAACGGTGATACACTGAAGTCTAAGTCTAACTTCCCTGTGTATTATTTTAAGAGCCTTACAGTACACAATTATCCTTATCGTTTTGATATTCTTCATGAGGATGACATGAAAATTCATTTGTTTGGGAAAGATAGTATTCCTTTTAAATATTACGACGAGCTTACTTTTAAGCCCAATCTTTTACAAAGAAGAATAGATATAAGAAAAGATAGTATTTACCGACAAGAAGATATTGCCAGAAGCATTCGTTCTGTAGGCGGTTTGGGCGTTTTTAAATCTGTTCATTTTAAAGTGACTCCTTCTCTTGAAAAGCCTAAATCGGATAGTGTTGTGCTATTAGATGTGGAAATTCAATTAAGTCCAAGAACCAAGCAATCTTACTCCATAGACTTAGAAGGTTATACTTCTTCAGGAACCATTGGGACAGGTTTGAAATTCACCTATAATCATAGAAACCTCTTTAAGAGGGCTATATTTTTTGATATTTCGGTTAATGGAAAAGTAGAAAGGTCGACTTCTAATTTGGCCGAAGGTGAAAGTATCTTAGCCTATGAATATGGTGTAAATTCCACTTTAAGGTTTCCAAATTTCTTTTCACCATTTAGGCTTTATAAATTCAATAATAGGTATTTCCCAAGCACCTTGGTCAACTTTGGGTTTACCCTAAAAGACAGGTCGGAGTATGTACGTCAAACCACGAGTGCTAGTTTTGGTTATAGTTGGTCAACCCCAAAGAAATTAAAACATAATCTAAACCCAATTGATTTTTACTTGACTCGCTTTAGAGATATCCAATATGATTATTTGCAATACTTAATCGATAAAAACCTTTATGATCAGTATTTTGATCATGTAATTCCTGCTGGAAATTACTCTGTTTTTTATACCAATCAGAAGCTAAATACACCTAAAGATTTCTTTTTTATTAACTTGAAAGTTGAAGTGGCAGGGAATATTTTGACCTTGGCTAACGATGCACTAGGAACTAAAAAGACAGGAGCTGGTGATATATACCTTCAGGTGATTGAGGCTTATGCGCATGAGTTTCTCCCAGATAGTTTGCAGGAGGAATATATTAACGATACACGCGATTCTCTTAATATGAATGGTCCTGGGTATTATACTTTTGCTGGTCTACTATATAATCAATATTATAAAACGGATATCGATTTGCGCTATACCTGGTATCTGAATGATAAAATTAGCCTAACAACAAGAGCTTTCGGTGGATTAATTATACCATATGGAAATACGGATTTTTCTCCAATTGAAAAACAGTATTTTATGGGCGGCTCTAACGATTTAAGAGCTTGGTGGGCGAGGTCGGTTGGTCCGGGAGCTTATGTCTTGGATGAGCAAACTTTGCAGCTAAAGAACTATTATCAGCATGGTGATATTAAACTACTGGCTAATGTAGAGTTTCGACATAATATTCTTTGGAGAATTAATGGAGCGCTTTTTGCGGATATTGGGAATGTTTGGAATATCTACAATAACGAAAGTTTTCCTGATGGATTGTTTAAGTTCGATACCTTCTATAAGCAAATGGCGCTAGGTGTTGGGTATGGTTTGAGATTTGATTTTAGTTTCTTTATCCTCCGATTCGATTTGGCCTTCAAATTATATGATCCAAGTTTAGGTTCGGTTAATAAATGGGTATATAGCCAGGGAGATAGTTATTATAAACAACCTATTTTAAACTTTGGTATTGGATATCCATTCTAGCCCTTTTTTTGGAACGATTATTGGTTGTTCCGTAGTGAACAAAAGTGAATATTCTAAAACTTAACACATGAAAATAATTAAACTTTCCTTATGGCTCATTGTATTAACAAGTCTAATATCTTGTAATGAAATCACTGAAGTTACCCAAAGATCTAGTACGGGCGGGCTTAATGAGATCCTTATCGTTACAAATAATGTAAGCCAATGGGATGGGGAAATTGGAGATAGCATAAGAAGAAATTTTACAAGAGAATTAAAACTGTTGCCAGTGCCTGAGCAAGAGTTTAAAGTAGTTAATATCAATGAAGCATCTATTTCTAAAAAGATTTTTAAGAAACATCACAATATATTTATTGTCAATATTGACCCTTCTATAAAAGAAGCCTTTGTGGAATCTAAGAAAGATTTATGGGCTGCTCCGCAAATTGTGGTTAAAATAAATGCACCTAATATTCATGAATGGCTGATTAGCTTTGAGGAGGTCAAAGAAAATAGTTTCGACTTATTTGTTGATAATGAGCGTACAAGGATAATGAATAGTTATGGGTCTAAATTTAAAAATTTAAAGATTTCTAAGGAATTGAAAAAGTATTTTCATATCGATATGAATATTCCAAAAGGTTATTCTGTGACAAAAGTAGACAGTACGAAATTATGGGTTCGTAAAGAAACGGCTGCTAACTCTATGAATATCATCGTTTATACACAGCCCTATCATTCCACAGCCGACTTTGATCATAGAAGTATTTTGTTGAGAAGAAATAATTTAACTAGAACATATATACCTGGACCAACAGTTGGTTCCTATCAGGTGATTTCTGATGAATATATTGAGCCTATTTCTAAAGAACTTTCTTATAATAACATGTTCGCCGTTGAGATGAGAGGGTTATGGAGAGTTGAAAACGACTTTATGGGAGGCCCTTTTATTTCCTATACTTTTGTTGATGAAAAAAGAGGGAAGCTCATTACTATTGATGGATTTGCTTATGCTCCAAAACAAAAGAAAGCACCTTTGATGAGAGAATTAGAAGGTATGCTTTGGTCCTTGAAACTTGTTGACTAATTGATGCTTTTTAACTTTCATACTCATAAAATAGGGGAGGGCATTTTTAATTATAGACTTGGGTTTGATAAAAAACCTCCTCCAGAAAAAGGCGATTTTTCAATAGGGATACACCCTTGGGATATTGATAGCATTGATGTTGAACAAGCATTGCTTGATTTGGAAAATTATATTGATTTACCCAATTGTGTTGCTCTTGGGGAGGTTGGTTTAGATAAAGTTTGTGGCACGAATTTGGCATTACAAAAAGAGATTTTTTATAGGCAAATTAGAATAGCTCAGAAGTCTCAAAAACAAGTACTCATTATTCATTGTATAAAGGCTTATCAGGAACTATTAGTTATAAAAAAGGAGGAAGACTCAATATTTAAATGGGTTTTACATGGGTTCAATGGTGGTAAAGATTTAATTGGTCAGTTACAGAAGAATGGATTTTATTTTAGTATTGGTCATTTATTATTAAATCCAAATTCCAAAATTGCCCAAAGTATTTCAGCTATTTCCTTGAATCGACTTTTTTTAGAAACCGATGAAAGTGAGCTGGGAATAGAAGATATTTATAAAGCGGTAAGCCTAAAATATAGAATTGAAGAGAAGGTTTTGATACATGAAATTGAAAAAAACAGAAGGCTTATTTTTAGCGAATAAAAAATGAATATAAATAGGCTGAAATATGATATTTATTAGGCTTTTCTATTGGAAAAATTAATAATATTGCAGTTGAATAGATTTTACCAAATTTTAAATTATAATATATTAGATATGAGCGTTTTGGAAAATTTGAAGTACACCAAAGATCACGAATGGATTCGTGTTGAGGGCGATGAAGCCTATATTGGAATCACTGAGTTTGCTCAAGGTGAGTTAGGTGATATCGTTTTTGTAGAAGTGGAAACTGAAGGTGAGAGCCTTGATAAAGAAGAAGCTTTCGGTACGATTGAAGCTGTTAAAACGGTTTCTGATTTATTTATGCCCATCAGCGGCGAGGTTGTAGCGTTTAATGCTGAGTTGGAAGACGCTCCAGAGTTAATCAATACTGACCCGTTTGATAAAGGTTGGATCATCAAAGTGAAATTAGCTGATGCTGGTGAACTCGATTCTCTTTTGAGTGCTGATGATTATAAAGCTTTAATAGAAGCTTAAGAATATACAATAACAGAGCTTTAGAGAATTAAAATAATTTTCATATTTTAGCGGCTCGTAAAAAAAGAAAAATAACGCCTTTAAATAATAACATTATGGAAAGAAGAAAATCCGAAAAAGCAAATTTGGAGACCAAGAGAACGGTATTCCTTGAGATTGGCTTTGTTATTGCTCTGGCGGTGGTTTTTGTAGCTATGGAATGGAAAAGCTATGACAAGCAAGAATACGATTTGGTTCAGCGTGTTGTAGATGATACTCCAGAAGAAATCATTCCTATAACAGAGCAAAAAGTTAAGCCACCTCCACCAAAACCTCCACCACAAGTTACTTTAATCAACGTTGTAGAAGATGATGTTGAGGTGGAAGATGAAATTGAAATCGATGTAGATATGGACGACGACACCGAAATGGAAGAGTACGTACCTATTGTTGAAGAAGAGGAAGAATTAGTAGAAGAAGAAATTTTCCTTGTGGTAGAGCAAATGCCATCATTCCCTGGTGGTGAGCAGGAAATGTATCGTTACATTGGTAATAATATTGAATATCCAAGAATGGCGAAAGAAAGCGGTATAAGTGGTCGTGTATTCGTAACATTCGTTGTGGAAAAAGATGGTGCTGTAACCGACGTTCAAATCCTTCGTGGTATTGGCGGTGGTTGTGATGAAGAAGCCATTAGAGTAATCAAATCTATGCCTAAGTGGCAAGCTGGTATGCAAAGAGGAAAACCTGTAAGGGTTCAATACCGAATGCCTATTAAGTTTACACTACAGTAAAAAATATTAAAGCAGCCTTTTGGGCTGCTTTTTTTATGTTTTTTTCCTTCCATTATTTTGATGTACCAACCCTTTCTCAGCTGTGTTTATGCTATTTTTATTGAGCTATTAAGTCATTTATTTAAAATTAGAGCACTTTGATACCACTCAACTTTTTATTACATTTGCGCTCCAATTTAGAATAATTATAAACAGCTACATGAAAACACACAAGCATTCTAAATCCTATATTTCTGAAGTTCTTAACGATTATAAACTAGCCAACGAAAGTAGGCAATTGAGCTTATTAGGAAGACGTGAGGTCTTAACAGGAAAAGCTAAATTTGGTATTTTTGGGGATGGTAAAGAAATCCCACAGCTAGCCATGGCCAAAGTTTTTGAAGATGGTGATTGGCGCTCAGGATACTATCGAGATCAAACCTTTATGTTTGCCACAGGCATGATGACTCTAGAAGAGTTTTTCTCCCAGTTATATGGAGATACCAATGTGGAAAATACTCCTGCCAATGCAGGGCGTTTAATGAATAACCATTTTGCTAGCCGTAGTTTAGATAAAAATGGAAATTGGAAAAATCTAAGCGCACAAAAGAACTCTAGCCCAGATATTTCACCCACCGCTGGACAAATGCCAAGAGCTTTGGGCCTAGCCTTAGCTTCTAAATTATATAAAGAAAATGAAGCCCTCCACACTTTTACTAATTTCACTAAAAAGGGAAATGAAGTTACTTTTGCTACCATTGGCGATGCCAGTACTTCTGAAGGCCATTTCTGGGAAACTATAAACGCAGCCGGAGTGATGCAAGTTCCTCTTGCTGTTAGTGTTTGGGATGATGGATGGGGAATATCAGTTCCAAATACCTACCAAACTACCAAACAAAATATTTCTGAAGTCCTTAAAGGATTTGAGAATAATGAATTAGGAAAAGGATATAAAATACTAAAAGCAAAAGCCTGGGATTATCCTGAGCTTTGTAGAATATATAAAGAAGGAATAGAGCATTGTCGTAAAGAGCAAAACCCAGTTCTATTTCACATCACAGAAGTCACTCAACCACAAGGACACTCTACCTCCGGTAGCCATGAGCGTTATAAGTCAGAAGAAAGGCTGCAATGGGAGAAAGATTTCGATGGCATTGCAAGAATGAGATCTTGGATATTAGAGGAGGGCATCACTGATGAATCTACCCTAGTAGAGATAGAGAAGGCAGCAATTATCCGAGCAAAAGAAGCCAAGAAAACAGCTTGGAAAAGGTTTTTACAACCTATCAAGAAAGAGCGTGACGAATTATTGGCCACGGCAAATATTTCATCTTGCCATTGTTCCAATACACCTCAAATTGATTCCATTAAGAAAGATTTAAAAATGGTGGGTGAGCCTATTCGAAAGGAAATCATCAGTTCAGCTAGGAAAATTCTTCGCTTGGTTTGTGATAAGTGTAGTGATCCCAATCATTCCCTTAAAGCCAATGTGACCAATTGGTTGGAAAAGGAAATGGAGAAAAATAGTGATAGATATAATTCATATCTACATAGTCCTCATGCATCTTCCGTTCTAAATGTAGAAGCTATTGCTCCTATTTATGAAGAAAGACCTAAACAAGTTCCAGGTCGCGAAATTCTTCGCGATAATTGGGACTATATTTTTCAGAATAACCCATTAGTTGTTGCATTTGGCGAAGATGTTGGAAAAATAGGAGGTGTAAATCAAACTTTCGAAGGCTTACAGGAAAAACATGGCGAAGAGAGAATCTTCGATGTGGGTATTCGTGAGGCTACTATTATTGGTCAAGGATTGGGTTTGTCACTTCGTGGATTTAGGCCTATTGCTGAGATTCAATATTTCGATTACCTCCTCTATGGTTTACAAGTGATGAGCGATGATATCAGTACCATGCTTTACCGTACCAAAGGTGGGCAAAAAGCACCAGTAATCATTAGCACACGAGGGCATAGGTTGGAAGGTATCTGGCATAGTGGTTCTCCATTAAGTATGGTCATCAATTCCATTAGAGGGATGTATGTTTGTGTACCTAGAGATATGACTCAGGCAGCAGGTATGTATAATACCTTATTGAAGAGTGACGAGCCCGCTTTAGTTATTGAGCCACTCAACGGCTATCGTTTTCGCGAGCCACAACCCCAAAATATTGGTGAATTTACCATTTCCTTAGGACAACCAGAAGTTTTACGAGAAGGGAAAGATCTAACGATTGTGACATACGGTAGCTGTTGTAGAATTGCCATGGATGGAGCAGACCAATTAAGTGAATTTGGTATCGATGCCGAAATTATTGATGTTCAAACCTTGCTTCCATTCGATAGAACTCATCGTATCTTAGAGTCTTTAAAGAAAACCAATAAGGTTATTTTCTTTGACGAGGATGTTCCTGGCGGAGCTACTGCCTATATGATGCAGAAGGTTATTGAAGAGCAAAAAGGATTCTATCATTTAGATGCTGAGCCCTTAACTTTAACGGCTAAGGCACATCGTGCAGCTTATAGTACCGATGGTGATTATTTTTCCAACCCTAATGCTGAAGATGTTTTCGAAAAAGCTTATAATATGATGCATGAGTATCATCCAGAGCGGTTCCCAAAGATATTTTAGATTTAAAAAGCGGACTTTAAAGCCCGCTTTTTTATTGTCCTAGCTTTTACACTCCAAGTGTGAGTGGTGAGTATGGATAGCTATCTGATGCTTACCTTTATAGGAAGTACAAAATCAACAGCTACTTTTCTAATACCTTGTACTCCAGGCTCCCAATTTGGCATCATGTTTACAACTCGTAAAGCTTCTGTATCACTTGCTGGGGCTATGCCACGATGTATTCGAGCATTTGTAACTTGTCCTTCAGCACTGATGGTGAATGCAATAAATATCTTCCCACTAACGCCTTGTTCTAAATCTATTCTAGGCAGTTTGAAATTTCGAGCCACAAAAGAAAGCATGGCTGATTCTCCTCCAGGAAAAACGGGCTTTGTTTCTACTTTATAGTAGGGGAGGATTTCTTCGATTTCTAGTTCTACTTCTTCATTGGGTTCCCAAGGTTCCAGGGGCTCCTCAAAATCAATAGTGGGATCGAATATTTCGGTTTCCTCTGTAATATTGTCATCAGGAACAATATTTAAAACCATAAATGATTTTGGTTTCTCCGGTATTTTTTCTTGCTTTTTAAGAATAATAGGGCTGATTAATTCATCTTCATGATAATTGGATTCGTAGAGATTATCATAAATGATTTTATCATAGGATTTGTATTCAAAAGAAAACAATATTGCTGCAAGAGCAAGTACAAATCCTATTTCTAAGAAGATGATTTTTTTGTTTTCTAGGTTGGCGGATGATGATTTTCGTTTATTCATGATTCGATTTTTTAAGGTTTTACAAATGATTAGGCATAACAATTGATTAGCCATTCGCTTTTGTTATGTTTCCTAGAATATCGATATGAAAGGAGGTTTTTAAGGAATAAATAACAAAACCGTGCCAAAAATGGGATATTGATGGTTTAATTCTTGAAAATCAGTTTAGCATTTCTGTATAATGACTTTGTTATTGTAAAAACACCGTTAAAATGCCGCATCTCTTTGAATATCATTTGATATTGTTGTAATAATTATTGTATTTTTGTAACACTTAACGCATCAATAAAGTATAAAAAGTAAAATCACAGCTATGAGAAAATTTCTACTATTAATAGCCATCTTATTTGTATCAATTAGTTATGTAGATGGTCAAAGCGCTAAAAAACTGCTTCGTACAGGAAGTAAACAATATAAAGAGAATCAAATAAATGAGGCCAAAGCTACTTTGACTCATGCCATCAAACTTGATCCTAACATGGTGGAAGCTTATGAAACAAGAGCTCAAATCTATACTCAACAAGGCGAAATTGAATCTGCTATTGCTGATTGGGATATGGTAAATAAGCTTACTCCAAAGGAAGAAATTCCATGGTTGAAAAATGCAGACCTAAATATTCAGATTGAAGATTATAAAAAAGCTTCTTCAAAATATGCGGGATATTTAAATATTGAAACCAAGGATTTAGTTGTTTACGATAAACAAATTGCCTGTTTGAAAAAAATTGAAGATTGGGAGAAAGCATTGTTTTATGCTAAGAAAAAATTGGATGTAAAAGAAACTCCAGAATCACATTTTGAAATCGCAAACCTTCAGTATATTTTAAAGAATTATACTGCTGCTGAGGCCAGTTATAAAGAAGCTATCAAAGAGTCCCCTAATAATATTGATTATCACAATGGCTTAGCATTATCTTTTTACTATCAAGATAGGTATGATGCTGCCATTGGGGAGTGCAATATTGTTCTTCGCTCTGACAAAAGCAATAAAGTTGCCTACCTTACTCGGGCCAATAGCTACCATAAAAAAATTGAATACAGTTATGCTATCAATGATATGTCAAAGGTAATTGTGATGTATAAATCTGATGATGATTATACCGATAACCTTAATTTCAGAGGAGACTTATATTTAGAATACAGCCAGCATATGAATGCCATTGGCGATTATTCTGCTGTCATTAATAAAGACCCAAAAAATTCATACGCCCTCTATAAAAGAGCTCAAGCTTATGAGGAAATTGATAATGAAGTAAAGGCACAAGAGGATTTACTACGTATTATAGGTTTGTCTGCTGGAGGAGTCGTGGTAGCAGATGCTATGCTTACGGATTCAAAGTCTCGTTTGTTTGAATTAAGACGAGAAACAGATGCCCCATCAGTTCATGTAATTAATGATAATGTTAAAGATAAAACACTAAGAGTTAATAATGAAACCGAAATGGTTGATTTAAACTTACAAGTTCAAGATGATAATAAGATTGAGAGTTTAGTTATAGATGGAAATGGCATTGAAGTAAATTCTAATTCAGGAAGTCTAGAGTTAACACAATCTATTTCAGTGCTTGATAAGGAATCTTTTGATATCACCGTTGAGGATGTTTACGGAAATAAATCAACAACAACTTATAATATCTTAAGGGTTGAAAATAATATTCCAGTAGTGGCTTTTATGAATCCTTTCGTAAATGAAAATAACGAAATGATATTGGATGCTGATGATTCTAGAGTTTATTTCGAAGGAAGTATTACTGATGAAAGTTTGATTAAATCCATATTGATTGATGATGTGGTTATCCCTTTCAGTCGTGATGAAGCTAATCCCGTATTCTCTACAAATATGGATCTACGCGATAAGACTAAAATTGTGATGATTGTTACCGATATCTATGACAATAAATTAGAAACAGAATATTTCTTGAATAGGGAGGAGGCTCTTTATGCTGCTGATAGCCCAATGGGAAAAACCTGGGTGGTATTTATTGAGAATTCAGAATATGAGTCTTTCGCTTCCCTAGATGGACCAGTAAAAGACGTGAGGTTAATGCGATCGGCTTTGGCAAACTATGAAATCCATAATTTTATTCATCGCCCCAATATGAGTAAATTGCAAATGGAGCGTTTTTTCAGTATTGAATTGCGTGATATGGTAAAAAATCAAAACGTTAACTCTTTGGTAGTTTGGTATGCTGGTCATGGTAAATTTCAAAATGAAACTGGTTATTGGATTCCTATTGATGCAGATCGAACAGATGAATTCTCCTATTTTAATTTGAATAACCTAAAAGCAAGTATGCAAGTTTATGCCAATGATTTAACACATACTTTGGTGATAACAGATGCTTGTGAATCTGGGCCTTCTTTCTATCAAGCCATGAGAAATGATATTGAGATTAGAACTTGTGCCGATGAAAAAGCAGTGAAGTTTAAATCATCTCAAGTACTTTCTTCAGCTGGCTATGAATTGGCCTCTGATAATTCACAATTTACTAAGACTTTTGCCAATTCATTAATTAATAATTCTGAGGCCTGTTTGCCCATTGAAAGTATTGTATTAAACGTGGGTGAAGCTGTAACTAAAGACAACCAGCAAAAACCTCAGTTTGGTAAAATTGATGGTCTTGAGGATGAGAATGGAACTTTCTTCTTTATTAAAAGGGAGGCAGATATTCCAGCTACAGATACGGCAGAAGAAGCAACAGATGATAATCAGGAATAAAGCCTGATGTCATGCATATTAAACACATTCTAGGGCTTGTTTTTAAAAGAACATTAAGTGTTTCGCTTTTTGTTATCCTCTCTTTTTTAGCATATTCTCAAACCTATTATTTCGAAAATTATAGTGTAAGAGATGGCCTTTCTAATTCAAAAGTATATGATATTCTTCAGGATGATGGTGGGTATATATGGTTGGCAACTCCTTCGGGTTTAAGCCGTTTTGATGGTGAGAGTTTTAAGAATTTTGGAACGGAGGATGGTATACCTGAAAATTCAATTAGAGCTTTATTCCTAGATTCGGATCGTCAATTATGGTTGGGTTATGAAAATGGAAATGTTTACCTGAAAACTAAATTAGGTTTCAGAGAGGTTATAAACGATTCTATTAAGGCCAAAGGAGAAATAAGTGATATTACCCAGAATACCAATGGAGATATTATCATTGGTACCATTGGGGCAGGATTGTTTATTATTCAGAATGTAAACTCTGATCAAGAAACCATTAGTCATTTTTCAGGTAGAGATGGTATCGACTCCCAAATTTACAATGCATCGGCTGCAAGTGATGGGCGAATATTTTTCGCCACCAGTGTGGATATGAAATATATGGATGCTGATAGCGCTAAATTTCATTTCTTTCGACCCTCAGGTTTTCCTTCTTTCTTTTTAACAACTACCCTAATGGAAGATACAAAAGCAAACCTTTGGATTGGAAAACATAATGGTGGACTTTATAAATTCGATGCTCAAGATTCTGTTTTCACATTCTTCGATCATAGAGATGGCTTAGCCCATAATTGGGTGAGTACTATTTTTGAGGATTCTAAAGGACAAATATGGGTGGGTACCTGGGGAGGAGGAGTGAGTTTAGTAGTAGAAGACAGTGTGCAGGTTAATTTTAATGTGAAGAATGGTCTTCAGGGCCAGAGTATTCAGAAGATAACGGAAGATACAGAAGGGAATATATATATTGCTACTCAAGAAAATGGGTTTTATATTTTTAAAGGTAATCAGTTTTTATCTATGACAGAAGACAATGGCTTGCCCAATGAGCAAATTTTTGATATCTGCGAAGTAAATGATAGCCTTATCCTATTAGCCACAAATTATGGGGTGGCTGTTTTAGAATTTTCAACATCAACTCAAGCCGAAGTTTTAGCAATCTATAATCAAAAAAATGAAGATGCTATTTCTTTTGAGGGATTGATATCCAATAAAATAAAGAATTTAGTTCGCGACAAAGATGGTAATATTTGGATAGGTTCTGCCTTATCGGGAATCCAAAAATTTAATACCAAAACAAGAGAGTTTCAATATGATTATGTAATCAACTCTAACCTGCCAAAAAATGCTAAAATGATTCATGATCTTGAGGTAGTGGGTTCTGATCTTTATATTGCTACTGTTGATGGCCTGATTAATTACGAGGTTAATAGCGGAAAAATATTTAAACTTTCTCAAACCGATGGATTATCAGACCGTGATATAGAGACTTTGTATCGAGGAGAACAGGATAAATTATGGATTGGAATTCGAAATGGAGGGATTAACAATATAGATAAAGATGGAAATATCACCATCCTCGAAAAAACCCGAACCATAACCCCTATATGTTTTGCGGAAAGTCCAAGTGGTCAGCTTTGGGTAGGAACCTTTGATGGCGTGTTTAAATTAGTAGAGGATAGTTTAGTAAAAGTAATTGACCAGCAATCTGGTTTGCTTTCTAATTATGTGAGCCTATTGCACTTTATGGATGACAATAGAATAGTTGTTGGAAGTAATAATGGCTTAAATGTTTATTATCTTGATAGCAAGGAAATCATCCATTATAATAAGAATGTGGGCTATACTGGAATTGAAACCAAGACCAACTCCTTTTTAAAACGAAAAGATGGGGTCTTGCTTTTTGGGACCACAGGGGGACTTATGATTTATGATACCAAAACAGAGGATCGTAAATTAAAAGAAGCTTTTATTCATTTGGTACAAATGAAAGTGAATATGGAGGAGGCTCCTATGATCTCTGGAGCCACATTCCCTTACGATGAAAACTCTTTTAGTTTTAATTATCATGCCATCTCATTAAGTAATCAGACTGATCTGAAATACCAAGTGATGCTAGATGGTTTAGATCTTGGTTGGAGGGAGGTGACTAATTCAAAGAATATTAGTTTCTCACAATTGCCCCCAGGGAAGTATCAATTATTGGTGAAGGCCATTACATTCGATGGAGTAGAAAATGAAACTCCGGCTCAATACTCGTTTACTATTCGACCACCTTTCTGGCAAACTTGGTGGTTTATTAGCGGAAGTTTATTGATCATCATCGCCTCTACATTTTATGGAGTGCGCTATCGAATTTACCTCCTCAAAAAGGAGAAAAAGATATTGGAGCAAAAAGTACTTGACCGTACTAAAGAGATCTCGCTCAAAAACGACTTGTTAGCCGAAAAGAACAAACATATTACCGATTCCATAAACTACGCTCGTAGGATTCAGTATGCTGCCATGAGGCCGGAGGAGCATTTGTATCAGCTCTATGCCCAAGCTTTCATCCTCTATCAACCTAAGGATATTGTGAGTGGCGATTTCTATTGGTATATCAAGAAAGGCAAGCACCTTATTATTGCAGCAGCTGATTGTACAGGTCATGGTGTGCCTGGAGCATTTATGAGTATGTTGGGTATTGCTTACCTCAATGAGATTGTGGGTAGAATGAACAAGTTTGTGGCCAGTGATATTTTAGAGAAGCTGAGAGATAATGTGATTAATGCCTTGCATCAAAGTAATAGTGCTGATACTGCCAAAGATGGAATGGACATTGCATTGATTATCTTAGATACAGAAACCAGAAAGCTACAGTTTTCAGGTGCCTATAATCCCCTGTATATCATTCGTGAAGGCGAGTTGATTGAGCAAAAAGGAGATCGTATGCCTATTGGAGTTCATGCCAGAGATAAGGAAGCTTTTAGCAATCATAAAGTAAATCTACTTGCCGGAGATCAGCTGTATTTCTTCACCGATGGTTTTGCCGATCAATTTGGTGGACCAAAAGGTAAAAAGATGAATTATAAGCGTTTTAAAAACCTCATTCTTGAACAGAAAAAACAGGAGCTTACACAACAAAGAGAGAACATGCTTCTGGCCTTTAATGATTGGAAAGGCGAGCAAGAACAGTTAGATGATGTTTTGGTGATAGGGGTGAAGGTGTAGGGGAAAAGTACTTAAAGTACTTAGAGTTCATAAAGTGCCTAAAGTACTTAAAGTTATGGCTAGGTTTTTTCTTAATAGAATTACCTCCGGTAGAAGCATTTATGGAGGAGAATTGGAGTAGGTTTAAAATTCAGAGTTTTAAGTTTAAAGTTCAGAGTGGAGTAGCGTTGGAGAAATACATGGCGAAGATTAGCTAGCATTCGTGTAAATCCAAACCAGCATAAACCATTCGTGCATTTGTGGTAGCTTATCATTAAGCAGTAAGATGAGCATTGTCTGGGCAAATCGGATTAACGTGTTTTTCTTGGGGATGGACAATCTAGTCATTTTTTTCTCTTGTTAATTTAGGAAGCTATTATTAATAAATATATTACTCAAATGGTTCATTTAATCTGAAAAAGCATGATAATATATTTCTCTTCAACACTTTTTGGAAAAGTGTTGCAAAACCTC